>NZ_JBCNFP010000021.1:0-52023 GCF_050481165.1 Paenibacillus cisolokensis | reverse complement strand
TCATTTTCGTTCATTCGCGCGACCTCCTATCTTTCCGATACGCTTAGTTTCTCATGAATCTTCGAGTCCGTGTAGGTGGGGAATATTTGACGCTTACGGCGAAAGAAAAACTGGACCAAGCGGTCGGAGGAAAAAAAGTCGCCATTATTCGCTTCGCCGCCAAAGGCGTAAGTCTGATGGGCGGAAATTATTTATGCGGTTACGTTGTGCACAAGCAACTGGGGATTGGAATATCCGGGCTGGTGGGGCAAGAGAACAGTGCGAATGTGTCGATGGAAGTACTCCCGGAATTGGACGCCGACTACATCTTTATCATTAACGCTTACGGCCAAGGGACGCAAAGCATCAAGGAGATGACGGAAAGCCCCATCTGGAAGAGCATTCCTGCCGTGAAGCAAGGGCATGTGTACGAGGTGAGCGACGAGTATTGGCTTGGCAGCGGTCTGATCGCTTATGAGAAAATTATTGACGATACGGTCAGGCTGCTGGTCCAATAACATGTGCATGGCATCGTTGCAACTTGAATCCAAAAGTCCAAAAGGGAGTAACGGATGATGACGTTCGAACAAAATGACATCGCGCGCCCCAAGGTCGAAATTCCCCGTTCCGTACAATGGACGATGCGATCGCGTGCGGAAAATCGCAGCTATCAGATCATGGTGGCAGCGCCTGCCGAAGATCCTCCTCCTTCGGGGTTTCCGGTCATTTATTTGCTGGATGCAAATTCCGTATTCGGAACGGTAGTGGAGGCGGTACGCTTGCAAGGCGGCCGCCCCGATAAGACGGGAGTTGTTCCGGCCGTTGTCGTCGGCATCGGCTATCCGACGGAACGTCCCTTTTCTCCGGACCGCTATTACGATTATACGCCGGAGCCTACCACGGAATATTTACATAAGTCCGATGGAACGGCTTTGCCCGAACAAGGCGGGGCAGCAGCTTTTCTGCAATTCATCGAAGAGGAGCTGAAGCCGCAGATCGAACGGGAATTCAAGATCGACAGCGACAGACAGACGATCTTCGGTCATTCTCTTGGCGGACTTTTCGTCCTGCATGTGTTGTTTACGAAGCCAAGCGCGTTTCAATGCTTTGTCGCAGGCAGCCCCTCCATTCATTGGAACAGACAACGCCTGCTTCGGGAAGAGCGGCAATTCGCATCCCGATTGGAGCGCGAGCCTCTACGCGTCAAAGTATTGCTTGGAGCAGGAGAATGGGAGAAGCATCATATCTCCCGCAATAGCGACAGCGCGCGGGAGCTTTCGGAGCGGCTGTCCGCCCTCTCCGCTTATGGGGTGGAGGCAGCGTTCCACGAGTTTGAGGGCGAAAACCATGTGTCGGTGCTGCCGGTCCTGATCAGCCGGGCGTTGCGATTCGCTTTATATCCGGCGCATCGTGAGGAAAGGGAATGCGGTCCGGCGCAGCGGCAATAAATCGGTTTGGGAAAGAACATTCGAATGCATATTGCGGAGGAGAGCGGCGATGCTCTCCCTTTTTCCCCCTTCACCGCGAAACAGTATCGTCCTCAGACAGGGACGACGGTGTCGTTTTAAATCGTCGTCTGTCCATTGGTGCGCCTCGTCATCCGTGAACTCGTCCGCCCGTCCGTCGGTGCGTCCCGCCTTCCGTCAACTCGCCTCTCGTCCGTCGTTGCGTCCCGCCTTCCGTCTAATCGTCCTTGGTCCGTCGATGCGCCTCGCCTTCCGTCTAATCGTCCTTGGTCCGTCGGTGCGCCTCGCCTTCCGTCTAATTGTCCTTGGTCCGTCGGTGCGCCTCGCCTTCCGTAAACTCGTCGCTCGTCCGTTGGCACGCGCCGTCATTCGTCCAACGTCGGTTTACGCGTCCTGCCTTCCGTTTAATCGTCTCTCGTCCGACGGTGTATCCCGTCTTCAGCACTCCCCGTCTCCCGGCAGATTGCTTGGGCGAAAATCCTGCAAAAGTGCAGAAATTTTGGCCCGAATAGATGATTATGAGGCGAAATCCTGCAAAAATACAGTAATTTTTGGCGATTTATGTAAATCTGGCTTGAACGGATCAAAAAAGCTGTATTATCGCAGGAATTTTTGCATTTTGGCTATTTAACGCCCGAAAAAGCTGCACTTTTGCAGTTTTGTTCTTTTTTAGGGGCCAGGTGCTGCAGAGCCGGAGTAAAGCAAGCCATTTCGGGACCGGTATGCAGTTCACAGCGGGGTAGGAGCGAGTGAATAAAGCCCCGGGGGTTCGCAATCGTGCGTCCGGCGGGAATGGCGCGGGTGAATAAGGCGCTGCAGGTGCGCAATGGGGCGCGTAGCGGGGCGTCGGGCTACCGCCCGGCGGAGTTGGCGAGAACGAATAAAGCCCTGGACGCCATCCAATTGGATGGGTTGGATTGATCAACAATTGGCTGGTGTAAAAAGTGCCGCTTGTTCATTATAATAAAACGGAATGGCGCGAACTATGCGTGCATTCTTCCGATCTGTACAACGATCCCACTTGGCGGGTGATGAAACATGGAATGGTTGATGGCTGCGGTTGCAATCGTCATGATAGCGGGACTTATTGCGACGGTGGCGATTGCCCAATCGAAAAGCAACAAAGAGGAAAACCCCGGTTATTTTCAGCATACAGAGAAGAAATGGCTGCGACTTAGCGGGATTTATGTCGTGGGCATTATTGCGGTAGCTGTAATTTTGATTGTCGTTTTGAACGGGTAAGGCAAACGGGAATACAACCTGAAAAGAAACAACCGCGGAGAACGAGCAACTCGGCGGTTGTTTCCATTTAAGGCGGCTGGTCAAGCCGTCAGTTTGGCTGCGTGTCCCGGGGCGTTCTCGCCGGGCTGTCCGCGAGGACTAACCTCCGGCACTTCGCCGCTCGCATCTTCCAGCGCGCGGCTCGCCGCATGGTGGCGGTCAACCACTTGTCCCCGTTACACCGGCTATTGTTCCGCTGCCCGCTCGCAGCCCGATGCCAGCTGCTGCAGGTCGAGCATGCGGATTCGGTCAAGCGGGTACTTGGCCGAAGTTCGATATTCCGTTGCCCCGGATTCGAACAGGACATACAGGATGCCGTTATGTTCGATTATCCCTTCGGACAAGGGAGGTGCGGTCAGCCGGTTCCGTTCGCTCTGGCCGTCGAGGAACCAGACCGGAATTTGTTCGCCGCCGTTCTGGACATACCGGTGCGGCGCGTCCTGGTAAACCTGCGGATAGACCAGCAGCGTCGCATCGTTGTTTCGGCCGTACGACTGGCTGAGCGCGATCGTCCCGTTATAGATGGCGGCGCCCTGAATCTTGTCGGGGATGGACAGTACGTAATCCGGCGTAACGGCGCCTCCGCCTGGCGGTTGCTTGCCGTCCGGCAGCATATCGGTCTCCTCATCCAGACGGAAGCCGGTCATCCACGCTTTATGCAGCTCGCCGTCCCGGTTCGTCATTTCATGCGAAGGGTCGGTCTCGTAGCCTTGGGCGGCGAATTCGCCGGCCCATATCATTCCGTCCGCGTACACGGCGAAGGAAGAACGGGTGCCGGTTTCGAAATGTCCGGCAAACTTCAGCTTCGCCCCGTCCGGCGCATCGACAAGCTCATCAAGCGGCAGCCGGAACAGCTTTCCGCCCGACGAGATCCAGACATGGCTGCGGCTGACGGTCACGCCGCCCGCATGTCCGGTATAAGGCGTATTGTCCTCATTGTACAGATGCAGCGATTTGACCAGTTCCCCGGACTGTGCGTCGATCACGGTCAGAACGCTCGGATTGCCGTCATTCCGATAATGGGACACCAGCAGGCCGTTCAGCTCCGGAACGTAAGCGATGCCTTGCGGGACAAGGTCCTGCAGCAATCCGGGAATGACGGGCCCCGGTTCGCTGACGCGGAAGAACGTATCGTATTCCGGGAATTCGCCCGGCGGCACGATGCCGATTTCGTCCTGGGTAATGCGGATCGGGACCGGCGCTGCCTCAACAGCAGACGACTTGGCCGATTCGTTGTTGGCAACATCGACGGCGGACAGTTCGAATGTATAGGCGGTACCTTCAAGCAGTTGGGTCAGCGTCAAGCTTGTGCGGGAGCCTTTCAGAATATGCGACAGGCTGCCGTTCGTATACACGTGATAGAAAGCCAGGTCGCTTTCCGGATTGGCCTGCCACGTTAACGTAATGCTGCCCTCGCCCGGAATCGCCGCCACTCCCGACGGCGCCGACGGCGCTTCGTCGTCGAGCTCGTCAGGCGGCGCCTGACCGGGAAAAATGCTGCCTGGCGTGGCCGGGTCCGTATCCGCCAGCTTCCTCATCGTAATGCTGCCGTCAACCGGGTACAAATACGGGATGCCGACATTCTCATGAACATCGGCGGCCGTATAGGAAACGGTGCTGATCGGCGTTTCATCCGGAGCGGCGATCGTCAGCTTGCGGCTGGACGAATTGGCCATGCCGGCGGCAAAAATTTCGTAGACCCGCTCTTCCTCCAGCTGCGTGCCGTAATTGCGGTTGAAGTCGGCCAATGCCGCCTCCGGCACCGATTTGATCCACAGCACCATCGTGCCGTACGGCTGGATCACTTTATTTTCCTGAATCGGCCAGCGGTAAACCGTCGGCGTCTCGTAGATGATTTTGTAGCCGTTCAAGTTGATCGGGTCGGGGCTATGGTTATAAAGCTCGATAAATTCGAACGCGTCCGGCGTTCCGGAATGGCCGTCCAGCCTCAACGAATCCGGCGTCACTTCCGTAATCAGCAGATACGGATAGGCGGAAGAAGACGCCTGAGCCGATGGCGGCAGCAGCCATCCGGCAATTCCCCACAGCATCGTCGCTGCCAGCAGTATGGCGGCCGGCGCCTTGTTGAATAGCTGTCTCATCATAAACCTCCTTTGCAAATATGGAATGCGGCAGCAGCTAATCCGGCAGAAAACAAGAAAGAACCCGGAACGCAAAACGTCGCGCGGCTTCGAAAGGGACGATGCCCTCGGGCCGGAAACTGTTCGCATTCGGGTTCTCGCCAATTCTCTCCCCGGACGATTCCGGAGCAAGCGGTCGCGCTGCTGCGCCATACTCCGGAAAACGCTTTCTGCTACCTCGATTATTCCTTTGCCGTCCCGCTTTGTCAAGAGGCAGCCGACCTATCGCACAATTATGCGGTTCAAAATATCGTTGACAAATTTTTGATTTCATCTTACGATATGCATAATTTCATAACCAGCGGTTTGGCTTGAGTCGCAGAGAAAGCTCTTACCCGTAATCGGATCCTTCTGTCACAGGAAGGAAATGTTTACATGGGTTAAGGGCTTTTTTGTATTTTCTATCATGATGAGCGAAAGGAAGTCGATTGTGCGAGGCTACGTGTTTGATCTGGATGGAACCGTTTATTTGGGCGACAAGATGATCGACGGGGCGGCGGAGGCGATTCAGGAGCTGCGAGCGCGGGGAGACCGTGTCGTATTCCTGTCGAACAAACCGATCGCGACCCGGCAGTCTTATGCCGACAAATTAACGAAGATGGGAATTCCCGCGACCGTAGACGACGTTCTGAATTCGTCGCAAATTGTCGCCCGCTATTTGCAGAAGCATTTGAAAGCGGCGGAATGCGTGTATGTCGTCGGCGAAGAACCGATACAGGACGAGCTTGCCGAACATGGAATACCGATGACTAATCGCAGCGAGCAAGCGGACTATATCGTCCTGTCGTGGGACCGGCAGTTTACGTACGACAAGCTCAACATCGTATACCAGGCGGCAATGCGCGGCGCCAAGGTGATCGCCTCCAACCCGGACGCCACCTGTCCGCTCGACCGGGGGCAGGTGCCGGATACGGGGACGTTTATCGCGGCGCTGGAAGCCGCGACCGGGAAACCGATCGATCTGATTGCCGGCAAGCCTTCGCTGATGGCTGCGGAAGCGGCGGTCAGCCATTTGGGGCTTCCCTATGAAGACTGCTTCATGATCGGCGACCGTCTGGAAACGGATATTCGAATGGGCAATGACGCCGGGATGATGTCCGTCCTGGTGCTTACCGGAGTCGGCACCCGGGAGATGGCCGAGCGCGGGCCCTACCGACCGAAATATATTGTGCCGAGCATTAAAGAGGTCGTCCGGCTGTAGCGAATCGTGGTATAATGACGTCGCTTTCACTTGGTGTCATACGATAAGGGAGGGAGACGGTTTGTACCCGATAGTCGACTTGGTCGAGCATCAGACGATCGCGGCCGTGCAGAAGGTGGAGGAATTGGAGCAGGCGATCAACAGCGATGTAAACGTCATCTTTTTGCTTGTCGGCTCGATTTTTAATGTCAAGGAACTGGTAGGGCGGGTGAAAACGGCGAACAAGCACGTTTTTCTGCATATGGAGTTTATCGAGGGCATAGCCGCCGATCGGAGCGGCGTGGACTATGTCGCGCAGTATGTGCAGCCGACCGGCATTATTTCGACGAAAAGCAATCTGATCCGGATTGCGAAGGATGTCGGATTAATGGCCATTCAGCGAACGTTTCTGATCGACCGGGGCGCCGTCCTCAGAGCGATCAAATCGGCGGAGCAAAGCCAGCCCGACGCGATCGAGGTGATGCCCGGCATTATGCCGCGCATCATTCGCGAAATGACGGAGATGACGCCGCTGCCGATCATCGCCGGAGGTCTGGTCGGCAATCATGAGGAAATTGCGGATGCGCTGAAAGCGGGAGCGTTAGCGGTATCCGTCGGCTCGTCTCATTTATGGTAAATTCGTAAATTCGTAAAATCGAAAACAAGCGGATGCCAAGCGGTAGAGACATGGAGAAACCTCTTTGGAGAAGATGCGGACAGAATCGGTCTGCGCTTTTTTCAAAGAGGTATTTTGTTGCCGCGGAAGAAGGGAGGTGGGAGATCCGTGAATTCGATATGGTATATTACCGAGATCGATCTGACATTTCGCATTCTGATCGCCGGGGCGCTCGGGGGACTGGTCGGGCTCGAAAGGGAATGGAGCAACCACCCGGCGGGACTGCGCACGCATATGCTCGTATGCATCGGATCGGCCGCGATCATGCTGTTGTCCATCTACGGTTTTTCCGATTTCGTGGCCGAAGAGAACGTTCGGGTCGACCCGGCCCGTCTGGCCGCCCAGGTCATCAGCGGGATCGGCTTTCTCGGCGCCGGAGCGATATTGCGGACCGGATCGACCGTGTCCGGTCTGACGACGGCCGCGTCTGTCTGGGTCGTGGCGGCGATCGGCCTCTGTGTGGGCGCAGGATTCATCTACGCCGCTTGCCTGACGACGTTGGTCGTGCTGATCAGCTTGTTCGTGCTGAACAAATTTGAAAAGTATTTGATGAGACATCGGAGAAGTCAGGAGATCGTCGTCAAAATATACGACAGGCCCGGAGTATTGGGAAACATATCCGCCGTATTCCATGAACAGGATCTTCAGGTTGAAAACGTGAAAATGAAGCGCGAGGAACGGTTCGGCAAGGAGGACGATCCGGATCGGATAGTGGAGCTTTGCATCAGCTTGAGGTCAGCCCCCAAGCATAAACTGATCGCTGCGATCGACAGCATTCGACAGATGCGGGAGGTCGTCTTTCTGGAATCGAACCAGTGGATTTTGCCGAAAAAAGGGGCGATTCCGCAAAGCACAAAGTCCATGTAACGATGCGGATTTGGGCTGTCCAGCGATTTGAAGTATTGGCAAGACTATCATCGTGTGGTACAATGTACTACAGGTAAGCGCTTTAATTTTGCCGGAAACCGTAGTTTTATAAATTCTGTTGGGTTTAGAGATCATGAGAAACCCCAAGAGACGATGATGCTGCTATGGCTCAGCCATTCAGCCGTGTCCCTTGATGTTTTCTTATGTTCTCTTTTTTTTGCGTGTTTCCGCGCCTTAAACATTCAATATTGGAGAGGGGATTTGCATGAACAAAATCAAGAAAGCGTTATCCGTACTGGCGGTTTCGGGGATGGCATTCGCTTCGATCCTCGGTTGCTCGGGTTCCGGCGGCTCATCGTCTTCCGGCGACATTCTGGATGCGGAGGAGGCGGCCCAGGACACGACGCCGATCACGATCCAGTACTGGCATTCGCACGCGGAGGCCCAGCTTGAAGGACTGGATTACATGCTTGCGGAGTTTCACAAGAAGTATCCGTACATTACGGTCGAGCCTGTGTTCCAGGGCGCTTACGTCGATCTGCACAAGAAGCTCCAGGCAGCCGTGGCGGCGAAAGAAGTGCCGGCGGTCACGAATGTGGAGGTATCGGTGCTGCCGAACTTTGCGGACAGCGGCGTATTTGCGGATTTGACGCCTTATATTGAGCGGGACCAGGTCGATCTGAACGATTTTTCGCAAGGCATGCTGCAAGCGTACGCCTATAACGGCAAGCAGTACGGCTTGCCGCTCATTGTCAGCACCAGCGTATTCATATACAACAAGACGCTGCTTGACGAGCTCGGCGTCGAGCCGCCGCAAACCTGGGACGACATCGAAGCGTACAACCAAAAAGTCGCGCTCAAGGAAGGCGGCCAAACGACCCGTTACGCGTTCTCCGTACCCGGTTGGGATACATGGTACTACGATCCGTGGATTTCCAACGGCGGCGGCTCCATTCTGAACGAAGATATGACGGCGTCGACGCTGGATCAGCCGGACAGCCTCCGCTGGATTCAGAACTTCTACAAATGGCTGCAGGACGGCTCGCTGCATATGGGCTTCGGCAAAGGCGCGTCCGGCGACATGAGGACGATGTTCCTGGAAGGCAAGATCGCCATGGTCCAGCACACGTCCGCGGTGATCAAGACGTATCTGGAAAGCGCGAACTTTGAGGTGGGCGTCTCGTTTATCCCGGGTGACAAAGAGCGCAAATCCCATATCGGCGGCGCGGGCATCGTGCTGATGGAAGGCGCGGATGCACGCGAGAAGGAAGCGGGATGGAAGTTCATCGAGTTTATGACCTCCGCCGAGCACAACATCAATTGGGCGGAAAAGGTAGGCTATTTGCCGACGCGCAAGAGCGCGATCGAATCGGAAGAAGGCAAGCAGTATTTCGAACGGCAGCCGCAATACCGGACGGTATTCGAGCATTTCGACGATGTGGCGCCGCGCCTCCAGCATCCGGCTTATCCGGAGTTCAGCGAAAGGTACAAAGAGGTTGTGGGCGAAATGATTCTCAACGGGAAAGACCCGACGTCGCTGATGCCGGAAGCGGTGAAGCAGATTAACGATATTTTGTCGGATTACTAAAAACGCGTAAATTGACGTTCACCGATGCGGGCGACTGCAACAGCCGCCCGCATTGCGGTTCATTTTTGCAGAAAGGAGCACCTCCATGACGGGTACCGAAGGCCCCGGGGCCGCAACGAACATCAAACGCCGCCCGAAAGCATGGGAATATATGAAAGATTTCGCTTTCGCGCTGCCTGCGCTCGCGATGCTGCTCATTTTCATTTATTACCCGCTTGTGAACTCGTTTTATTTGAGCTTCACGAACTGGAACATGACGCGGCCGAACAAAGAATTTATCGGTCTGGACAACTATGAGAAGCTGCTTACCGGCGATACGTTTTACAAGGTATTGGGCATTACGTTCACCTATACGGTGTTTGACGTGCTGCTTACGCTGGGCATCGGCTTGATGCTCGCGCTGCTGTTCAACGTCACGTCCCGATTTTTCAACTTTATGCGGTCGGTCATCTTTATGCCGCACTATATTTCGATGGTTATCGTCTCGATGGTCTTCCTCTGGATTTTCAACTCGCAGTACGGTCTGATGAATGAATTGCTCAAATTTCTCGGCCTGGAACCGGTGGATTGGCTGACCAATCCGAAAACCGCATTGTGGGTGCTGATCGTCGTTTCCGTCTGGAAAGGCGTCGGCTTTGCCATGATTATTTTCATCGCGGGGTTGCGCGGCATTCCATTGGAATATTACGAAGCTTCGAGCATCGACGGCGCGTCGAAATGGACGCAATTCAGGAAAATTACGCTTCCGCTCCTGTCTCCGATCACGCTGTTTCTTGTCGTCACCAACTTTATTTCCTCCATGCAGGTATTCCAGTCGGTAGACGTCATGACGAACGGCGGTCCGCTGGAGTCGACGAAGGCGATGGTTTACTGGATCTACGAAATGGCGTTTGCCGAATTCAGAACCGGTCGGGCATCTGCGCTCATTATTATGTTCTTCATTATGATTGTGCTGCTGACCGTGCTGCAGATGTACGTATCCAGGAAAAAAGTCCATTACGAAGGGTAGGTTCATTTCGAAATGCTTACATCCGTAACCAAAACTACCCGCATCGCTTTGGCCGTTGTCGTGACGCTGCTCATGTTTTTTCCGATCTACTGGATGCTGATTACGGCGCTAAAAACCCCGCACGAGCTGCGGCTTGCGGTGCCCACCTTCTGGCCGGAGAGGCTGATGTGGGAGAACTTCGCGGAAGTATTCCGGAAGATTCCGTTTTGGAGATATTTCGCCAATACGGCCATCCAGACGGTCGGCATCGTCGTGCTGCAAATCAACGTCGCCCTGATGGCCGCCTACGCGTTCGCCAAGGGCAGCTTCCCGGGCCGCGACAAACTGTTTCTTCTCGTGTTGGCCGCGCTGATCGTTCCGGATCAGGTGACCTTCGTTCCGGTTTACGTCATGATGGCGGACCTCAACTGGCTGAATACGTTTTACGCGCTGATCGTTCCGCATGCAGCGTCCGCTTACGGCATTTTCCTGCTGCGCCAGACGTTCCGCTCGATCCATAACGACGTGATCGAAGCGGCCAAGGTGGACGGGGCCAACCGGCTGCAGGTGCTCTACCGCATTTTGACGCCGATGGCGCTGCCTACGGTTGCGACATTGGTGGTGATCAGCTTCATCAACAGCTGGAACTCGTATTTCTGGCCGCTCGTGATGACGAACTCCAACGATATGCGCGTGCTGACCGTCGGGATTGCGATGATGCGGGATTCGATTGCCGGGGACGAAATGCTGAACTTCCATTATCTGATGGCTGCGAGCATTATCGTCATTATCCCGATTATCCTTCTCTTCGTGTTCGCGCAGAAATATATTATCGCGGCCATGTCCAACTCCACGTTCAAATAGCGAACGGTTAAAAGCCGGCTGCAAGCCGGAACAGAAAGGAACAATCAACATGACGCCAAAACCAAAACAGATTCTTGTCATCGCCCACCGCGGGGCGAAAGGCGAAGCGCCGGAAAATACGCTTGGCGCGTTCCGTCTCGGTCTTGCGCAAGGCTGCGACGCCATCGAGCTGGACGTGCATCTGTCCAAAGACGGCGAAGTCGTCGTCTGTCACGACTTTACGCTGGACCGGACGACGGACAAGACGGGATTCATTCATGATATGACGGTAGCGGAGCTGAAACGGGCGGATGCCGGACGGTGGTTTCACGAATCGTACGAAGGGGAGCGCATTCCGTTAATGGAAGAGGTATTCGACCTTGTGCCGCCCGGCATCATGATCAATATTGAAATGAAGCATTCCTATGGCCGCAAGCTGGAACAGGCGCTGGTCGAACTGATTCGGCGCAAGGACCGGCTGCGGGACGTCGTCGTATCGTCCTTCGATCACAAAAGCTTGCTGTATCTGAAGCTGCTGGAGCCGGAAATCCGGATCGGCCTGCTCTACGATGCGAATGTGGTCAGCCATTCGGGGCTGGCTGCGTTGACAGGCTTGCCGGTCTATTCCCTGCACCCGTCCTACAGACGGATCGACAAGGAAGATGTGCGCGATTGCGTCCGTCAAGGTCTGCAAGTCTATCCGTATACGATTAATGATGAAGGACAGATGAGACAGGCGATCGATGCCGGAGTTTCCGGCATTATTACCGACTTTCCGGGCAGGCTGAGACAGCTGCTGTCCGGGGCCGGAGGACAAGGATGAAACGGAAGGCAGCCGCATGGTACGCGGTGATCGGCGTTCTCGTTGTCGCCGCAGCGGTCACGGTTGCGTTAGCGGTTATGCGGTCAAATGAAAAAGCGGGGGGCGGCGTGTTTACGCAGGAGGAAGCGGGAATTACATTTCGGATCGATATGCCGGAAATCGAAACGTTTATGGAGTCGAGCATCGAGGGACCGATCGTCCCGGCCTTGAACCAGAATGCGATTCCGCAAGGCATCGCGTATTTGGAAGAGAAGAACTGGATCATCATTTCGTATTATCGGGAGGAAGAACAGCCCAGCCTGCTGGCGATTGTCGATGCGGAATCCGGCCGGATGGTCAAAGCGCTCTATCTTGCTCATCGCGATAGCACGCCGTATGTCGGCCATGCGGGCGGTGTGACCGTCAGCCGCAAGCATATATGGGTTTCCTCGGACCGGAATGCTTACTGGATACCGATCGAGGACGTGATCGAGGCGGAGAACAAGTCGCAGGTGAAGTTCGGCGGATTCATTGCCACGGACACCCGGGCGTCGTTCACGACTTACGGCAACGGCATTCTCTGGGTAGGGGAATACGCGCAAGGCACCGACTACCCGACGGAGGAATCGCATTATTTGATCAACCGGGAAGGCGCCGAGCACCGGGCCTGGGCCGCGGGCTTCAGACTGGACGAGGAGACGGATCGGCTGCGGAGCTCCGCAGATGCCGGCGCCTTGCCGGCCACGCCGGATTATATCATTTCGCTGCCGGACAGAGTACAGGGGATGCATATGCTGCAGGACCGGGTCTGGCTCAGCCGTTCCTATGGCCGGAACAATGCCAGCACTTTGAGCGAGTACAAGCTGGATATGAAGGAGAAGCCGCATCTGACGGCCGCGATCGGAGAGCAGGACGTGCCCGTGTGGTTTCTGGACGGCCAAAACGTGACCGTTCAGCATGAAATACCGCCGATGTCCGAAGGGATTGTGGAGCATGGCGGCAAGATGTACATTTTGTTCGAGTCCGGGGCTGCCAAGTACAAGACATCGTCCAGTTATGCGCTGGACCGCATTCTCATCTGGAATATCGACTAAAACGAACGGTTCTTCCTCGACTTCCCAGGTATAAGGTATATAATAGAAACGGGAGCTTTATACCGAATCATACGAGGAGGACAGGCTATGTCTGCGACGATACCCGGGCTGGCGCACAGAGGTTATCCGAAACGGTATCCGGAGAACACGATCGCTTCGTTCCGGGCGGCACTGGCGTTATCGTTTCGCCATCTGGAATTGGACGTTCATCTGACGAAAGACGGTGTGCCCGTTGTGATTCATGATCCGACGGTGAACCGGACGACCAACGGAACGGGATTCATAAAGGATTACACGTTGGCGGAATTGCGAAAGCTGGACGCGGGACATGGGGAGACGATCCCTACGCTGGAAGAAGTGCTGTTGCTGGCCAAGGGCCGGGCCCAGGTCGATATTGAGCTGAAGCAGAGCGGAAATCTTTATGCGGGTCTGGAAGAAAAGGTGCTGGAGACGGTTCGGGCATGCGGGATGTCGGATCAAGTATTCGTAACCTCTTTCGATCATTATTCGATCGTCCGAATGCGCGAGCTGTCGGAAGAGCTCGAGCTCGGGCTCGTCCTCTACGGCGCGACGCCGTCGGTCTTTCCGCTGGCGCGGGAACTGCGCGCGCGCTACATATCGGTGAAATATATCTATTTGACGGACCATTTTGTCCGTACGTGCGAAGAACACGGCATCCAGTTGATCGCCTGGACGGTAGACGATGAGGCGGATATGCGCAAGCTCAGATCGCAATATCCGCAAGTGTGGGTTTGCACGAACGAGCTGGAGCGTTGGAAGCGGTGCGTGGAAGAAACCGGATCGCATCGTTCGGAAGTATCGTTATAGTCGATAGTGGGGCCGGGTATCCGGGGGACTGTTCCGGAAGTCATGGAAATGGCTGTGGAACAGTCCCTTTTTTGTTCCACGAACATTCGTAACGAAAATCCATAATATCGCGCTGTAAATCAAACGATCCCCTCATTGTTTGCGTCATGAGCCGACGATACAATGAGGTCGACAAACAAAATCCTCCTCGTAAAGGGCGGCGGTCACCTTGCGGTTTCAGGTCCGGACATCGGAGACGGGACGATTCGGAACGGTTTGTTAAGCGTTTACAAGATGGACCGAAGATAGATGAGCCGGAACGGAACGCACGCAAGCCGCCAGCCGGCTAAACGCAATGCCGGGGAGAGCGGAAAGGAGAACGTATACGTTATGCGCAACCTGGCGGAACGGGTCCGCTTAGGACCGCCGATCGACCTCGGACAAGCGGTGAGAGCCCGCATCGGGCAAGCGGCCGTCTTCGGCACACGGCGGGACGGCACGCATGAGCTTTATGTGGCCGTCAACGGCACGCCTGCGATGTTCTGTGCGGTAGAGCTGGCAACGGGACATATCGCATTCCGGTTTTCGATTCCTCATACCGATTCGGTATGGGCCATGGCCGCGGCGCCGGACGGAACCGTTTATTTCGCCGGAATGGAGGACGGCGCGCTTTACCGGTATTTGCCGGAGGAGAGGCGGCTGGAAACGGTGGGCCGTCATCCCGCCGATCCGTGGGTATGGGATCTGAAACCGTCCCCTGACGGACGCCTGTACGGCGCCACCTATCCGAACGCCAAAATTTTTGAGTATCATCCCGAAGAACGGCGTTTCCGGGATCTCGGCCGGATGTCCGCGGATCAGCAATACGCCCGGGGAATCGGAGCGACGAACCGGGATGTATTTGCGGGCATAGGCAGCACGATCCGGCTCATGCGATGGGATCGGACGAACGGCGAAACGAGCGAATTGCATTTGGAAGGCTATTCGGGAAAGCAAGGCTTCGTGGACCGGATTTGGCCAGCCGAATCCGGGGATGTATTGTTTGTGTCGATCAGCCAGTCGGAGATGCTCGTTTACGATTGCGGCAAGCAGCGGATTCTCGACCGGTTTGCCTGCAGCGATTTTATAAGTCCGGCTTCGCCTGTGAACGGCGAGTACTATTTTGTTGCCAAGGGATCGTTGTACGCGTATCGTTTGGATACGCTGACTTCGACGCTGCAGACCGACATTCCGGTTTACGCGGATCATCCGTCGATCAAGTGCATGCAGTGGCTTGCGGAACGGGACGGCACGCATACGCTGGCCATCGTGTCCTCTTCCCTGGATGTCGTGCTCTTCCGGCCGGACGACCGGTCGATCCGGGAAGTCCGGACCGATCTGCCGACCGTTCCGGTGCAAATCCAGTCGCTGGAATGGGACGGGAATGAGAAGCTCTACATGGGCGGGTACCACCGGGGCTTGAGTATTTACAATGCCGTGACAGGGGAAATCGAGCTCAGCATCCCGAAATTTCCGCAAACCGAAGGCATCGGTTTTCTGGACGGCAAAGCCTACTTCGGCACCTACACCCGGGCCAAAATATTCGGTTATGACCCGGAGCTGCCCGCGGATACCCGGCTGGCGGCGTCTTCGAATCCCGCCTTTCTGTTCGCCATCGGACACGGTCAGGACCGGCCGTTTGCGATCGCTTCCGGCGACGGCAAACTGTTTATCGGCACGATTCCCGATTACGGTCTGCTGACCGGCGCGCTGACGGTATACGACCCGCAGACCGGCAAGCATGAGGTGTATACGGACATTGTGCCGAATCAAAGCATTATCGGCTTAACGTACCGGGACGGCTTGCTTTACGGCGGCACGTCCAACTGGGGCGGACTCGGCATCGAGCCTTCGGAAACGGAGGCGAAGCTCTTCGTATGGGACGTGCAGGAACGGCGGACGCTTCATGTCTTCACGCCGGACATTCCGGATATCGACATCCCACCACGCATGATCGGTGAGCTGACTTTCGGCCCGGACGGTCTGCTATGGGGCGCCGTGGACGGTACGATCTTCGCCATGTCCCCGGAGACGCTCCGGGTCGTCAAGAGCAAGGTCATCTGCCCCAGCGAATACAAGTACAGCCGCTTCCGGCCTTATTTCCTGAGGTGGGGACCGAGCGGTCTGCTGTTCACGTCCTTGGCGAGGAAGCTCATTGCAGTCGATCCGCAGACGCTCGATCATGCCATATTGGATGAAGAGCCGCTGGCGCTCATGACGCTCGGCCCGGACGGCAATCTGTATTACAACGACGTCTCGCATCTGATGATGAGGGAAGTGCGTATTCTCGATGAACGGGGGTGACGATCATGGATACCCGGCATGTTGCCGCAGCCGCGCCAAAGTCAACCTCCGGCGCCAAGCTTGCCCGTACGGCAAAGTTCGTGTTCCGCAATCGCGCGCTTTATATCATGCTGATTCCGGGCATGCTGTACTTTCTTGTTTTCAAATATTTCCCGCTGCTCGGCAGCGTCATCGCGTTTCAGGACTATAACATTTTCAAAGGCTTCTGGAACAGCGAATGGGTGGGCTTCAAATGGTTCGGGCAGTTCCTGTCGTATCCGAACCTGAACCGTCTGCTGACCAACACGCTGATAGCAATTATTTGGACATTATGAAGATCCGGATGGGCGATGACCTCGAGTACGTTCTGGATATCGATTCCCGCTGCCTGTCGGGCTTCTGCCTGAAGGCGATCATGCAGCCGATCGTGGAGAACAGCATGAAGCATACCGAGGTGCCGATGGATACGCCTTTGCGGGTTTGGATTACGGTAGGTTTCGCCGTATACGACAATACGGAATATCTGGTTATACGGGTCGTCGACAACGGGCAGGGCTTCAGGAAAGAGAAGCTGGAGGAAATCGCCGGACATATCCGGCAGATCAACATCTCACCGCTGCATCATCAGCACGCCAACATCGGTCTGTTGAACATTCATTTTCGGTTGAAAATGTATTATCCTCACGACACGCATACCGGAATCGTGCTCGGCAATGCCGACCGAGGCTCCGGCGCGGCGGTCGAAATCAGGTTTCCGTTCCAAACGCATGCGAAGCAGGAGGTCAGTGCCGATGTATTACAGCGCAATCATTGTGGATGACGAGCATCTCATTCGTTCGAGTCTGGCGAAGAAGGTGAACGATTATCGCCTGACGATTGCGGCCGGAACGGCGGCCAACGGCGTGAAATGCCTGGAGTGGCTTAAGCGCTGGTATACCGACATCTGCATTACCGACGTGCGGATGCCGCATATGGACGGTCTGGAGCTGCTGCGGCAGATCCATGACCATTATCCGTGGATGACCTGCATCGTCGTCTCCAGCTATGACGATTTTGCCTATGTACGCACCAGTCTGCAATTGAACGCGGTCGATTATGTGATGAAGCCCGTGGAGCAGAGCGTACTGAACGCTGCGCTCGAAGCGGCGATCGGCAAGCTCCGGCAAACCCGCAAGCATCAGGCGCTATCCATTCTGATGAGAAAATTGCCGCATCATGTCGACATGCTGGAGCGTTGGGTCGACATGATTCAAACCGTCCAGATGGAGAAGCGGCAGCTGCTTATCGTGGATACGCTGGAGATGTTCGAATCCTGGGCGGACGATCAGCATTACTTGCTGAACGAGTTTGCGAACGTATGGCTGGAATTGGTGCTGGAGCGCATCAAGAAGGAGAAGGTCGTGCTGGAACTGCCGGAAGACGAGCTGCCGGGATTGGACGAAAAACCGATATCGCTGGAGCACAAGCGGTTCTTCTTCCGGCTCGTTTGCGTCGGACGGCTTCAGACGGGCATGCAGAAAATATCGGAGGTCATGAAAGAGATCAAAAGCAGCGCCACCCACAAAACCGTCGAACAGGTGGAGCAATACTTGAACGAGCACTATGCCGAGAAAATCAATCTTCAGGATGTGGCGGATGCCGTATCGCTGAGCAGGACCTATTTGGCCAACCTGTTCAAGCAGGAGACGGGTACGACGATCTGGAGCTATCTGGTTGCGGTACGGATGCGGCATGCCAGAGAACTGCTGCTGAACAGCACGCTCAAAAGCTATGAAATCGCCTTGAAAGTCGGGTACGAGAACAGCATTCATTTCTCCAAGCTGTTCAAGGAGCAGTACGGATTAAATCCGATGGAATACAAGAAGCGGATGCAGGGCTGAGCCGCACTGCGACGATCGAAGCGGCGCGGCCGGCTGCCTGCGGGCGGCGGTTCGCAGCTTCGTTCGGGCCGGGCTAATACTCCGCGCCGCGGACTTTCGAGAAGACCATCGTATCCCGCAGCGTACCGTCCACGGCGCGCTCGTCGCGGCGAAGGATGCCTTCCAATGTGAAACCCGAGCGCTCGGCTACCCGGGCGCTTCGCTTGTTGCGTGCGTCGCACCGGATTTCGATTCGGTTCGCTTCCAGCTCCTGTACGGCGAATTTCACAATCGCCTCCACGGCTTCTGTGATCAGCCCTTGCCCGCGAAATGAAGTGCGGACCCAATAGCCGATTTCAAACCGGCGCGCCCGCCAGTCGATCCGGTGGAGGCCGCTGCAGCCGACCAATTGGCCGGTTTCTTTCAGAATCAGATGGAGCCTGAGATCCCGTCGCTCCAGAAATTGCAGCCGGGCGTGCCGGACATTCGCTTCGGTCTGTTCGACGGTCGGCACGGTTTGCGCCCAGGGCATCCAGGGGCGCAATTGTTCGATGCTTTCTTTCACCGCTTCGTTGACTGCCGCTCCATCTCCCCACAGCGGAGCGCGGATCAGCAGCCTGCCGCTCTCGAAGCTCTCCGGAAAGGACCGTAAAATCGGATCGACACCGCTTGTTTCCATCCCCGTCATCTCCCCCGAAAATATTTTGATAACCATAACATAAGGCATACGTTTGTTCAAGGGCATAATCGCCCGGACGCCGTTCGCGATAATTTACAATAATTTTGGTAAGGGCCATACCGTTCTGTCGTATAATTAGGATGATCGTCCTACTATTCGTAACGGAGGTAACCTTATGAAATCAGTCCTGAATTTCGCCCACCGAGGAGCGTCCGGTTATTGCCCGGAAAATACGATGGCGGCGTTTCGGCGTTCCATCGAGCTGGGCGCTACAGGAATCGAGACCGACGTTCAGATGACGTCGGACGGACAGCTCGTGCTCATTCACGACGAGTCGCTGAAACGGACGGCAGGCTCGTCCAGGCTGGTGAAGGATGCGACGCTGGAAGAACTGCAGCAGCTGGATGCGGGTTCGTGGTTCGATCCGGCGTTTGAGGGCGAGCGTGTGCCGACGCTCCGGGAGCTTCTTGAGCTGGCCGCTCCCACCTCGCTCGTCATCAATCTGGAATTGAAAAACGGCATCATTCAATATGAAGGGCTGGAGGAGGCGGTCATTGAAGAGGTTCGCCGGTTCGGAATGAGCGACCGCATCATTATATCCAGCTTCAACCATTATTCGCTCGTGAAATGCAAGCATCTTGCCCCCGAGATTCGAACCGGCATCCTGTACATGGAAGGCTTGTACGAGCCATGGGAATATGCGGCGCGGGTCGGCGCGGAGGCGCTTCACGCTTATTATTACGCGGTTATTCCCGAATGGGTGGCGCAGGCGGCCGAACGTGGAATCGCTTACCATCCGTTTACCGTCAACGACGCTGACGTGATGCGCAAGCTGATCGACGCCGGCGTTGCGGGCATTATTACCGACTATCCCGACCGGCTTGCCGAACTGCTTCATGACGCGGGAATGGGGGGATAGAGCGGATGAAAAAGACGTGGCTGCTTGGCTTCGGATTTTTCAGCATCAGCATTACCTGGGCGTTGTACAACGCGTTCGTTCCGTTCTTTCTCGATTCGTTTCTGACCAGCACGGCGATGATCGGGTTTATGATGACGATCGACAACTATTTCGCCCTGTTCCTGCAGCCGTGGATCGGAAACCGCAGCGACAAGACGTCCACCCGGTTCGGACGGCGCATGCCCTACCTGCTTGTCGGGATGCCGCTCGCCGCCTTGTTCGTTATTCTGATACCGCTACATACGAGTTTCGTGACGCTGGTCTTGTTTATGGTGCTCATGAATCTTGCCATGAGCGTCTACCGGTCGCCGACGATCGCGCTGATGCCGGATATAACGCCGGAAGCGCAGCGGACGAAGGCGAACGGCATCATCAATTTCATGGGCGGCATCGGGGGCATTATCGCGTTCGGCGCCGGTTCGGTCCTGTACGGCGCGAACCCTTCCTTTCCGTTCATAGCGGCGGCGGCGATTACGTTGATCTCGATGCTCATTCTGTACCGGAACGTCAAGGAAAGCCGGGACTCGGTCGTCCCGTTCGAGGCCGAGACGAAGCGAATCAAGCTGCGCGGCGAACTGGACCGCACGACCGTCATGCTGCTCGCGGCGATCTTCTTCTGGTTCGTGTCGTACCAGGGCGTCGAAGCGCTGTTCACCTTGTACGGCAAGCATCATTTGGGACTTGAAGAAAGCGCCGCTTCCTTCTCGCTCACGTTCTTCTCGCTGTTCTTCGTCCTGTTTGCGCTGCCAAGCGGCTGGCTCGGCAGCCGAATCGGCAAGAAGAAGATGATCATGATCGGCGTGTGCGGCTTGTTCGCCGTATTCGCCGCCATGCCGCTCATTCAGTCGGTCGTCCTGCTTCGCGTTATGCTGGCGATTGGCGGCATCTTCTGGGCATGCATCAACATCAACTCTTATCCGTTCGTCGTTTCGACTGGCGCCGAACGGAGTATCGGCACGCGGACCGGACTGTATTATCTCGCGTCTTCGCTCGCCGCGCTCTCTTCGCCGCCGCTGCTCGGTCTTGTCATCGACCAGTTCGGCTACGTCTCGCTCTTCGTCTGCGCTGCGGGCGGCATGCTGCTCGCGCTGCTGTTCCTGCTGCTGGTCAGGCACGACGGCAATGCTGTTCGAGCCGGCGCGCAGGCTGCGGACTCTGCCGCACGGTAAATATAAGCCGCTGTCAAGGAAACGGGGAGGCGTACGATGCGCATCCCCGTTTCCTTCGTTTCTTGTGTTTGCTTGATTCGGGGCAAGCAACTCAGGACAACGATTCGTAAAGCAGAGGACAAATACAGAATCGGGAAAATCATTTACAATGGATATGTTTGAAAACGATTACATGATGAAAGGGGAATTTCGTAATGTGGAAACGCATGCTCATTTGTCCGCTGCTGCTAGCCCTGATCGGAGTCAGCGTCATCGGAAGCGCCGGCGCCGCGGATGCGGCGGGCGGGGAAGGAAAGGCGCTGTCCTTCTCGGGACTCGGAGAACCGCAGGATCTCGGCGCGCCGATTGCGGTCAGACAGACGTTCGACGCGGCATTCGGGGTGGAGGACGGCGCCAACGTCATGTACACGACCGTGTCCGGCAGCCCGTCGGCGGGGGAATCCGCCATCTTCAACGTCGTCGATATCGACAATGAGAAGCTGCTGCGATCGTTTCCGCTTGCCGGCGTGGCGAGCTCATGGACGCATGTCCGGGTGCCGAACGGAGAAGTATTTATCGGCACGACGAGCAAAGTGTTCGTCTATTCGCCGGAGACGAAGCAAGTGCGGGATCTGGGCATCCCGATTCCGGGGACGGGGTCGATCTATTCGTTGGTGCATGACGAGGAAGGGAATGTGTACGGCGGCATTTATTCGCCTACGGCCGGGGGACGCGTGTTCAAGATTGACGGGCAAACGTATGAGATGACCGATCTGCTCGGCAGGCCGGTCGATAACGGCGAAGCGCCGGGAGACGACGGGAAGAGCGAAATGTACGTCCGTTCGCTGGCTTACCATAACGGCTATTTGTATGCGGGGACCGGCTCGGCCAACGGACGCGTGTGGAAGATCGACCTGGCGACGAAGGAAACGGCTTCCATCGGCATGCCGGAGCTGCCCGATGCCTATAAGAGCAAGGAAAACAGCATGCAGTTCGTATACGGTTTGACGGTGGTCGGCGACGAGCTGTACGTGTTCTGGAACGGCACGTTTACGATGCATGTATACAATATGAAGAATGGGGAATGGCGCGACAAAACGATCGAAAATGTCCGGGGACTGCTCGCGGTCACGCCGGAGCATAACGGGAAAGTCTATACGAACAAGCGGGACAAGTACATGTGGGAAATCGATGTCGAGACGCTGGAGGAGCGTCAGGTCATCTACTTCGACGGATCGATCCGCAGCAGCGCCTGGCTGCACGTAGCCAACCAGCCGGAATTTCCGGGCATAGCGATGGTCACGGTTTCGTATGACGGAGCGGCAGTGCTGTACGACCCGCCGAACGGCAAAATGCGGCAGATGAACGCCCTGGTCGATTCGCAGGCGATCAACATTCAAGCGCTGGAAACGGGCCCGGACGGCAAACTGTATATGAGCAGCTTCGGAGACGGGGGAGCGCAGTACGATCCGGCGGCGAACCGGTTCGTCAATTTCCCGCTGCCGCAGTCGGAAGGGATCGGCTCGCTCGGCGACACCGTCTACTTCGGCGTATATCCGAAGGCGCAAATTCTCGCCTACGATACGACGACGCCGCTGTCGACAACCGCCGCACCCGCCCATCTGTTCGATGTCGGGGAAGCGCAGGACCGTCCGTTCGTCGTTACGGCAGGGGCGGGCAAGCTGTATATCGGCACGATTCCGGGTTATGGCGAGCTGGGCGGCGCCATTACTGTCTACGATCCGGATGCTTCCGCTTCCGAGGGCCGTCCGGTTTACGAAGTATTCCGCAACGTAGTCGAGAACCAGAGCATTTCCGGGCTGCTGTATGCGAACGGTCTGATATACGGATCGACGACGGTGCATGGCGGCCTCGGCAGCGTGCCGGCGGCGGACAAGGCGAAGCTCTTTGTTTGGGACCCGGCAGCCAAGCGCAAGGCGGCGGAATGGGAGCCGCAGCTCGAAGGCAAATCGGCCTCGAACGGCATGATCAGCGGATTGACGCTTGGCCCGGACGGCCTCATCTGGGCGGCGATGGACGGGGTCATTTTCGCATTCGACCCTGTGACGAAGGAAATCGTCAAATCCAGAAATCTGTATCCGTCTGTGACGAACTACAGCAGCTGGCGGCCGATCCATCAGCGCTGGGGCGCGGACGGTCTGCTGTATTCCGACGTCGCGGGCAGGCTTGTCGTGCTGAATCCGGATACGCTGGAGTTCCGGGAGCTATCTCCCCAGGTCGTGCTGTTTACGCTGGATGAACAGGATAATGTATATGCCGCCAAGGCAACCCGGCTTTACAAATATGCGGCGGCCAGGCCGGGAACGTTGACGGTGGCGGGGCCTGGGCATATCGCCGTCGGGCAGTCCGTTCCGCTGACCGTTGCGGGCGAACTGTTCGGCTGGGACGTCGATCTCGCATCGGCCGCCACCATCACCGTTTCGGATCCGCAAATTGCGGTCGTGGAGAACGGCATCCTGACCGGCTTGCAGGAAGGCACGGTTACGTTGACCGCTTCGTTCCGGGGAACCGTCTCGCAGCCGGTAACCGTCGAAATCGCGGATGTCGATCTGGATATCCGCAATGCCGGTTTTGAAGAGACCGGCGCCCACGGGGCGATCCCGGGCTGGTCGCTCGCAGGGAAGGCAAAGCCGAACGATATCGCCGAAATTTCGTCCGACCGCTTCGCATCGGGAAACCGCAGCCTGAAGCTGGTCAACCAGGACAATGGCGCAGGCAAGCGGATTGCCGTGCAATCGGACTTGATCGAGGTGCTTCCGGAGATGCCGTACGCCGCTTCAGTCAAGCTGTACCTGGACGCCCGGGACAAGGGCAAGCCGGTAGCGGACAGCGCGGCGGAAATCCGGCTCGCCTTTTACGATGCGGAAGGCGGTGAGCTTCCGCAGCAGACGGAAGCGGCAGCGCGTATTGACGGGCCGCTTGGACAATGGACGGAAGCCGCCGTTTCTTCCACGGCGCCCGCCGCCGCCCGTTATGTGCGCTTATTCATCATCAACGAAGCGCAGCGCAACGTGGCCGTTTATGCGGATGACGCGTCGATCGTCATGAAGGAATAAAAGGCCGCATGAAAACATAAACGTATGACTGTCCGCATTTGGCGCGGGCGGTCTTTTTTTTATGCGCATGGCCGATGTCACATAACTTGACAAAAGTATTGACGAAGATCATCCCTGTAATGTAAATTATTACATTTAAAGGGGGATGGACCATGTGCAATGAAAAGACGCATTTGCTGTTCGTTTACGGTACGCTTCGGCTCGGCGAGTCCAACCACGGCCTGCTTGAAGGGTCGCGCTGCGCGGTCCCGGAAGCCTGTATCGAGGGCACGCTCGTCGATACCGGTTATGGCTATCCGGCCGTGCGGCAAGGAACGGGCCGCGTGTACGGAGAAATATACGAGATCGATGAAGAGACGCTGCGGCGGATCGATGCGCTCGAAGACTATTACGGCCCCGGGGACCCGCGCAATCTCTACGAGCGGGTGCAGACGACGGCCGGCACGGACCGGGGCGATATTCCGGTACTGGCCTATGTGTCGGATCGTTTCGCCGGCGCTTCCCCCATTCCGTCCGGAGACTGGAAGCAATATCGGAAAGCGAAGACCTCATAGCCTTGATTATACGGCGCTTCTTGGCTATGCTATTGTGAAACATACTTGATTGCGGTTATGTGAAGAGGAGAAAGGAAGCGAGAGATATGGAATGGCTGGATGAAAATCTCTGGTTGAAGCTGGGTCTTTCGGCTTTGCTCGGCCTGATCATCGGATTGGAGCGCGAGCTGAAGAGCAAGCCGCTTGGCTTGAAAACAAGCCCGGTCATTGCGATTATCAGCTGTTTGTTAACGATCGTATCGATCGAATCGGCCTATCTGTCGCCGGGGAGCGATGCGGTGCGGATTCAGATGGACCCGCTCCGGCTCGCCGCCCAAATCGTATCCGGAATCGGCTTTCTCGGTGCGGGCGTCATTTTGAAACGGGGCAACGACCATATTTCCGGCCTGACTACGGCCGCGATGATCTGGGGTGCCGCGGGCGTCGGCATCGCTGTCGGAGCAGGCTTTTACTATGAGGCGATCATCGTCACGGCGCTGCTGATGATTACGGTCGAGCTCCTTCCGCTTCTGCTCAGCAAGCCGCTCCGGCTGATGAAGAAAGAGCATCTGATTAAAGTGACGATCAGCGACAAATCGAGCATCGAGCCGATTCTCGATAGGCTGAAAGCGGAAAAAATCGAGATTTCCCAATGCCGGATCAAGGCGATAAAAGAAGAATCGATGTCGCTTCTGGAAGTAAGGACAAGGGTTAACGTCAAAATTACGATCACCGATCTGTATAAAATGATTTCGAATATGGACGATGTGGTCGGAGTCGAAATTATGAACTAGTCGCCCTAAATAGGATATAATAGGAAACAAAAATCCAAAATGGACAAGGAGATCCCGATATGACTCAATTCGAACAGAAGCTCGAGCGCTATGCCGAGCTGATCGTCAAAATCGGCGTGAACGTTCAGCCGGGACAGCAGGTCTATGTTACCGGTTCGGTCGAAATCGCGCCGCTGGTGCGCCTGGTGGCAAGCAAGGCATACGAGGCGGGGGCGAGCAACGTCCATGTCGACTGGACGGACGAGACGCTGTCGCGGTTGAAGTATGAAAAAGCGGCCGACGAATTTTTTACGGTATACCCGGAATGGGAGGCGGCTAAGCGGAATGCGTTCGTCGACGCGAATGCCGCGTTCGTCTCGATCGTGTCGCAAAACCCGGATTTGCTCAAAGGCATCGATCCGCAGCGGATCAGCAATTTTCAGAAGGCGGCCGGCAAGGCGCTGGAGTATTACCGCAGGGCGGCCCAATCGGACAAAGTCAGCTGGACGGTTGTCGCCGCGGCGTCGAAGGATTGGGCGGCGAAGGTGTTCCCCGGGGAAAGCGGCGACAGCGCGGTAAATAAGCTGTGGGATGCGATTTTCAATGCGGTGCGCCTGAACGCGGACAACCCGGTCGAAGCGTGGAAGCGGCATAACGCCAATTTGCACGCCAAAGTGGATATTTTGAATGCCAAGCATTTTCACAAGCTGCACTATACCGCACCGGGCACGGACCTGACGATCGAGCTGCCCGAGAAGCATGTCTGGGTGGGAGCGGCGAGCACAAGCGCAAGCGGCGTCTCGTTCATGGCCAACATGCCGACCGAGGAAGTGTTCACGGTTCCTTACCGTAACGGCGTCAACGGCTACGTATCCAGCACGAAGCCGCTCAGCTACGGCGGCAACATTATCGACAACTTCAAGCTGACGTTCGAGAACGGCCGCATCGTGAAGGTGGAGGCGGAGCGGGGGCAAGAAATTTTGCAGCGTCTCGTCGACACGGACGAAGGTTCGCACTATCTGGGCGAAGTCGCGCTCGTGCCGCACGAGTCGCCGATTTCGCAGTCGAACGTCCTCTTCTACAATACGCTGTTTGACGAGAACGCCTCGAACCATCTGGCGATCGGCAGCGGCTATGCGTTCAACGTGGAGGGCGGCAAGGAGATGTCCCCCGAAGAGCTGGAGGCCTGCGGTGTCAACAGCAGCATTACGCATGTCGATTTCATGATCGGTTCCGCCGAAATGGATATTGACGGCATTCATAAGGACGGGACGAGAGAGCCGGTTTTCCGTCAAGGGAACTGGGCAATCTGATCGTTCCCCTGTCCCGTCCTCACGATCGAGTAGCCCTGCCGGGAAACCGGCGGGGCTTTTTGCGTTTTCCGGCACGCAGAACCTTTAGATTTTCTCTATTTTATTAAGATTGCATCGTTTTTTTGTTTGCGGAGCTCCAGCATAATGAAAGGCATGAGACCCGATACGGGACACGTTCTCATCCCACATTTAAAGGAGTTCTTCGCATGAATGTAACCGAGGTGCTAAGACGCAAACGTTCGCAAACCCGGGTCGCGATTCGGAAAGATTGGGACCTGTATTTCATGCTTGTCCCCGGCCTTCTGTTTCTGCTGCTGATGAAATATACGCCGATGTACGGCCTTGTGATCGCGTTCCAGGATTTCAGCATTTTTAAAGGCATCGGGGGCAGTCCGTGGGTCGGCTGGAAGCATTTCGAGAAGCTGATCGGGCATGAGCAATTTCTGAATGTGCTGACCAACACGCTGATCATCAGCTTTTACAAGCTGATCTTCCTGTTTCCGGCGCCGATTATGGTGGCGCTGCTGATGAACGAGCTGCGCAAAATGCTGTTCAAGCGCATCATCCAATCGGTTATTTATTTGCCGCATTTCATCTCCTGGGTCATTATCAGCGGCTTGTTCATCAACCTGCTGTCGCTTAACGACGGAATCGTCAATACGGTGATCGAGAAGCTGGGCGGCGAGAGGATCGCCTTCTTCATGGATCAAGCCGTTTTCCGTCCGCTGCTTGTGTTCACCGAAGGCTGGAAGGAAGTCGGATGGGGGACGATCGTGTACCTGGCGGCCATGTCCGGCATCGATCCGCAGCTGTACGAAGCGGCCAAGATGGACGGCGCCGGCAAGCTGCGGCAGATGATCCATATTACGCTGCCCGGCATCTTCTCCACCATCGTGCTGATGCTGATTTTGCGTCTTGGCAGCATGCTGGAAGCCGGAACCGAGCAAATTCTCGTCATGTACAATCCCGTCGTCTACGATGTGGCCGACGTCATCGGCACTTACGTCTATCGCGTCGGTCTCGGCGCCTCCGATTACAGCTTCTCGACGGCGGTCGGCATGTTCGAATCGGTTGTCGCCTTTATGCTGGTCGTGTCGGGCAATGCGTTCTGCAAGAAGTTTCTCGGAAGGAGCATCTGGTAATGGAACTGGCGAACGAACGCGCCGGGCGGCGGCGCAGCGGCGGCAACGCGATCAAGGAATCGGCCGGCGAGAAAATATTTGCCGTATTCAACTACGCCTTCTTCGTCGTGCTGGGGACGATCACCTTGTTCCCGTTTCTCAACGTGATCGCCAAGTCGTTCAGCAGCGAGGCCGCGGTCGTCTCCGGTATCGTCACAATTTTTCCGATCGACTTTCAGGTGGGGACGTACGAGCTCGTACTCGGCAACAAGCAGTTTATCAATTCGTTTCGCATCACGATCATCGTCACGCTCATCGGAACGCTGGCTTCGCTGCTGATGACCGTGCTGGCCGCCTATCCGCTGTCCAAGCCGAATTTGAAGTTCCGCAAGCCGATCCTTTTGATTTACGTGTTCACGATGCTGTTTAACGGCGGCATCATCCCGACCTACCTGGTCATGCGGGAGCTGCAGATGATCAACACGATATGGGCCTTGTTCGTGCCCGGCCTGATCAGCGTGTTCAACATGCTTATCGTGAAAAACTATTTCGAAGCGCTGCCCGAAAGTCTGGAGGAATCGGCCAAGCTGGACGGCGCTTCGAATACGCGGATTTTGCATACGATCATCCTGCCGTTGTCCAAGCCCGTGCTGGCGACGATCGGCTTGTTCTACGCGGTGAATTTGTGGAACAGCTACTTTAACGCCATGATTTACATTACGGCGCCGGAGCTGAAGACGCTCCAGCTTTATTTGAAGGAGCTGATCGCCTCGACGCAGGAGGTGATGACGACGGCCGGCCAGGTCGACGTCAGCCGGGATTTGAATCAGACGCCGGAGGCGGTTCGGGCCGCGTCGATTGTGACGGCGACCGTTCCGATTCTGCTCGTCTATCCTTTCCTGCAAAAGCATTTTGTGAAAGGGGTACTGGTCGGCTCCGTTAAAGGCTGAAGGTTAAAGGTTAGAGGTAATGTCAGATTTCCTTTCATTGCTCGCGTTTTTAATGCGGCGATGAAAGGTTTTTCTGTTATCATAGTAACCAAATACAAGTCCATAACGGGGGGACACCGAGTTGAAAGCGATCATCGTAGACGACGAGCCGATGACCCGAAGCGGTTTGCGGCGTTTTGTCGATTGGGAAGGGCTGGGGATCGAAGTCGCAGGCGAGGCGGAAGACGGCATTGAGGCTTACGAGCGGTTCGTTCAGGTGCGGCCGGATATCGTATTATGCGATGTCCGCATGCCGCGCATGGACGGAATCGCTTTCGCGCAGCGCGTCCGCGAAATCGACGTGGACTGTAAAATCATTTTTTTAAGCGGATACAACGATCTCGATTATTTGAAGTCGGCGATCAAGCTGCAGGCCGTCGATTATATGCTGAAGCCGATTCAAATGGACGAGCTCGGCAAGCTGCTGAAGGAAACGGTACGAAATATTTCGGACGCGAGGCGGAAGCGGCGGGAGCTTGAGGAACTTCAGTCGATTCGCGAGCAGTTCGACCACTCCAAGCCCGAGCTGATCGAACATCTGGTCAAAATGATCGTGCAACCCGTTCCAGACTCCGCGCCGGAAGGCGCTCCGATCGAAGAGCGGCTCGGGCAATTGGCGCCGTCCTTTCCGGCGCGCGGCTTCTATCAATGCGTCGCGTTCGAGTTCCGGGACGAGGAAGCGAGATCCCGCTGGCGGACGGAAGCGCAGGAAGCGGCAGCGGAGCTGGAGCTTCCGGTGCTGACCGCCCTGACCGACGGCATGGGCATCGCTTGCGCCGCGCTGTCGTCGCCGCGCGGCGACGACCGGCTGGGCCTCTGGCTGAACCGACTTATCCGGATGAAGGCAGAGGACGGGCTGCTCGGCGTAGCGGCCGGAACAGGTGAGATATGCGCGCATTTAACCGGCTGCAAAGCTTCCTTCTCGCAAGCCGTGAAGGCGCTTTCCCAACGGTTTTACAGAGGCTGGAATACGGCCATTCCATACCATATCCCGCGAAGCGGTTACCGGTCCGGCCTGTTCGACAAGCAAGCTTTCATCAAATTTGAAGATTTGCTGCGCAACAAGCAGCCGGGGGAAGCCAAGCAATGGCTCGACCAGACGATTAACGAATTGCTGCTCTACACGCCGCCGGAAGTGGAAGCCGTGCGCAAGAAGCTGTTCCGCTGGTATGTCGCGATGACCCGCATTTATCCGGAAACGATGTGGGAATTCGAGAAAGACCAGCTGTGGGCGACGATGTTCGTCTCCGGCGAGCTGTATACGATCCGCAAATTTATGATGCAGCGTCTGGACATTATTCAGCAGGCGCTGGAACATACCGATTCCGGCGACAAGATGGTCATTCGCGATATTATCCGGTACATTCAGGACAATTACAGCAAGGACGTGTCCATTAATACGCTGGCCGGCCATGTTCATTTGGCGCCGACCTACATGTGCATTTTGTTTAAAAAGGAGAAGGGCGTCTCGATCAACGATTTCATTACGCAGTACCGGATCGAGCAGGCCAAGCGGCTGCTCCGCGACCGGCGTCTCAAGCTGTACGAAGTGTCGTCGATGGTCGGCTATCAGGATGCCAACTATTTCGCGAAAGTGTTCCGCAAACTGACCGGCGTCATTCCGTCGCAATACCGGAATGCGCTTCCGGAAGAATGATGCGCCTCGGGGCGGTCATCCGCCGGATGCTGTCGCAGCTCCGCATTCAGACCAAGCTGCTGTTCGCCTTTCTTGCCCTTATCGCCATTTCGGCCGGGGCGGTATCGGCCATCGTCTACCGCAACACGGTAGAGAGCATGGAGCGCCGGGTGGAGCAATCGACGGAGCAGGCGATCAATCAGGCGTACTCGTTTCTGTCCTACAAGCTGAACAATATCAAGGACGTATCGAGCATGCTGTTCATGCACGACGAGCTGAACGATATTTTGAACCGGGGCCGATACGGCCTTCGGCTCGGCGACCAGATCGACGATTACAACAAAATTTTGAATATCCTGAACTCGGTCCAGAGCGGCCGCGAAATATACCGGATTCGACTCTATGTCGATTCGACGAATATTTATGCGCGGGAGAAGAGCACGATCTTCGCGCTCGGCACCATCCGGAACGAGCCGTGGTACGGGGAGATGCTGCACAATTCGGACGGCATCTACTGCCGGTCGCCTTATGAAGACGAATACGGCCGGACCGGCGCGAAGCGAAATATTATCTCCTGCGTTCGTCCGATGCGTACGGAACAGTTTACCGGAGAGGTGATGGGCGTTCTGTCGCTGGAAATTTTGGAGGAGACGTTCCGGCAAATCATTGAGGAGACGCAAAATACGACAACCGGCAAAGTGTATCTGGCGGACCGGACGAATCGGATTATATCGAGTACCGACGAGGCCGGGAACGGAACGGTTGTGCCTCTTGTCGACCTCGATTCGCATATCGTCATCGAGAAGCCGATAGACGGAACAAGCTGGAAGCTGATCGCCCATATCCCGAAGAGCGAAATCTACGCGGAGGTGCGTCAATGGTCGAACGAGCTGTATCTTGTGCTGTCCGTCGTCATCGTCGTCGGGATTTTGGCGGCGGTCGCTTTCTCGCACGGATTGACGCGCCGGATCAAGCTGCTGCTGCAGCAAATCAAGATGATCGAGTCCGAAAACTGGGATTCGCAAACCGATGTCACGACCCATGACGAGATCGGCGTGCTGCAATCCCATCTGAACCAGATGAGCGAAAATATCCGGGTTATGATTCAGGAGAAGTACAAGACGGAGACGCAGAAGAAAGCGGCGGAGCTGCAGGCGCTGCAGGCGCAGATCAATCCGCATTTTCTTTACAATACGCTGGATCTGATCCACTGGATGGCGATGGAGAGGGGCGCGCGGGAAATTAGCGAGGTTGCCGTTCAACTGTCGAGCTTCTTCCGCATCAGCTTAAGCCAGGGCCGCGATATTATTCCGATCGCCGACGAGCTGGAACATGTCCGGACCTATCTGGACATCCAGAATCGCCGGTTCGGCGGCAATATCCGCTATACGATCGATGCCAGTCCCGAGGCTCTCGCGTTCAAGACGGTCAAGCTGGTGCTGCAGCCGATCGTGGAAAACGCGGTGCTGCACGGCATACGGGAGAAGCTCGGCAAGTCGGGCGAGATCGCGGTCCGGTGCCGGATGCATGGCGATGTCATCGAATTTGCCGTGGAAGACAACGGCGTAGGCATGACGGAAGAGCAAATGCGGAGGCTGGCCGACGATTCCTCCGGGACGGGGTACGGAATCAAGAACGTCAAGGAGAAACTGGCGCTCTATTTCGGCGAAGAGGCCGCCGTGTCGTTCGAACGGGCGGACCCGGAAGGAACCCGGGTACGGATACGCATTCCGGCGACGGACCGGGACGTTCGGCCGGACGAGCAGCTGTACCGGGAAGCAAATAAGCGCAACCAAACGAGCATCTGACGACAAATACAGCAATTCGTCCGCATGTTAGACTGTCTTCATCAAGAAAACACTTTCAATTTTAATAAACGAGGGGGCATCCAGTACGATGAAACAGAGATTGTTAACCGGCATCATCCTGATCGTCATGACCGCGATGTTGGCCGCCTGCGGCGGCGATAAAGCCGGCGACGGCGCAAGCGGCGGCGAGTCCGGAGAAGGCGGCGCGGCGGCGGAAAAGCCGGTGCTGAGACAGCTCGGCTTCCAGCGCAACTTCGACCCGAACCAGGACCCGGTGGCCGCCATGCTGGAGGAAAAAACGGGCTATAAAGTGGAGTACGAAACGCTTCCGTTGGAAAACCCGGACGACAAGCTGAACCTGCTGATGGCGAACAACGAGCCGTACGACATTTTGAAGCTGTCGGGTTCGCAGTACAACCGTCTGGCGGTGCAGGGCGCGCTTGAGCCGCTCGGCGAACTGATCGAGCAGTACGGGCCGAATATCAAGTCTTCGGTGCCTCAGGAGTATTTCGACAACGCGATGGTGGACGGACAAATTTACGGTATTCCGGAGAAGCATCCGCGCGGCTTCGTCGGCAGCTCGCTGGCTATCCGTCAGGATCTGCTGGATGAGCTGAACCTGGAAGTGCCGACGACGATCGACGAGTTTTACAACCTGCTCGTTGCGATCAAGGAGAAGAAAGGCATTGTGCCGCTCACCGGCTTCGAAAGCATCATTCCGGAAATCTCCGGCGCGTTCGGCGTGGTGACGACGTTCGAAGTCGAGAACGGGAAGCTGATTCACCGCCTGGAAAGCGAAGGCATGAAGCAATATTTGGCATTCATGAACAAGCTGTACCAGGAAGGGCTGATCGATCCGGAGTGGCCGGTCAACAAGTCGGAAACGGTGCAGCAGAAATTTACGACGGGCAAAGCGGGCGTCACGACCTACGGCTGGGGCGTCGCGTCGGCGGTCACCACCGCGCTGCATAAAAACTTCCCCGACGCGAAAATTACGCTGATCAAATCGCTCACCGGTCCGGACGGCAAAGTCGGCAACTGGGTGCAGGGCGGCGGCGTCAGCTGGTATATCGCCGTTCCGAAAGCGTCCAAAAACAAGGAAGAAGCGATTAAATATATCAATGCCAAACTGGAAAAAGAACTGTTCAAAAACCTGGCCATCGGCGAAGAGGGCGTGCACCACAAAGTGGAAAACGGCGAATTGTTCCCGATTTTGCCCGCCTTCAACGACGAGCGCGGCAGCGCGGACTGGTTCATGACCGGCACCGTTTCCGCCGATTATGAAGAACAGTGGCTGCTGAGGGTGCGGAAAGATCCGGTGCTGTACGCCACCTTCGAAGACATTCAAACCCAGCTTTCGGTTTCGCGCAGCGACCCGACACTGCTCGCGCCTCCGCTTCCGGTCGTCGCGAACAACCTGCAGAAGCTGACGAAAGCGGAGAACGACTACGTCATCAAGATCATTGCCGGAGCGGAATCGCTCGACAACTACGACAAATTTGTGGAGAGCTGGAAAGCCGACGGCGGTTCGGACATGCTGACGGAATTGTCGGCCTGGTACGAGCAGTCGAAATGATGAACGGACAATCCGGGCAGAGCATCTGCCCGGATTTTTACTCACTTCCTATTTGCCTGTCTAACTGTCCGCGTCTTCCCTCTAATCGTCGCCGGTCCGTCGGTGCGCCCCGTCTTCAGCGTCCCCGTCTCCCGGCAGATTGCATTGGCGAAAATCCTGCGAAAGTGCAGGAATTTTGGCCCGAATAGATGACTGAAGTGCAAAATTCTGCAAAAATACAGTATTTATTGGAAATTTTCACTTGTCTGGCTTGAACCGATCAAAAAAACTGTATTATCGCAGGAATTTTAGCGTTCTGGCCATTTTCCGTCCGAGAAAGTTGCACTTTTGCAGCTTTGTTCATGCAGCCCCGCCGATCGCGTATCGAGGCGGGAATGAATGATCAACGGCGCCCCTGGATGACCGGTTCGTGCTCCGGCCGCCCGGCCAACCAGTCTTCCAGTGTGGCCACTCGCTCCGGATGCTTGTAGCTGCGCGCGAGAAAGCCGACGCCATGCGATGTCATCGGGTCCTGGTCGGTCGGCTGGTAGCGCAGGTCGACGCTCCAGCGCACTTCGTCGGAATAGTTGGGCGTCGACATATGAAGACAACGGTCGTTGAACAGAATGGCGCTGCCCGCCGGAACCGGAAGGGCGACGGTCGGCGAGTTCCCGAGCTGGCGCTTCGTGAGCGCCGTGTAGCCTGTGCCGGATTCGGTCTCATGATGCCATTTCAGCAGACGTTTGCGATGGGTTCCCGGCTTGATGTGCAAGCAGCCGTTCGTCTCGGTAGCATCCACAAGCGGAATCCATACCGTAATGACCGGGTTGGAATTGGCGTCCGGCCAGTACGATTTATCCTGATGCCAAGGTACGGCGCCGGCGGCCACCTTCGGAATTTTGGGGCGGGTATTGTATACCGGATTCGCGAATATTTCGCCGCCGATCAGCGATTCCACGGCGTCCAGTATTTTCGGATTGCTCATGAGGTGAAAATAGCCCGGCAGACGGTCTCTCCAGCTTCTCCCGTATTTCAGAAACTCATCGGACGATAAACCGGCGAACAGCTCGGCGAGACGGTATTTGAACGGGCGATGCTCAAGGGTATCCGTAATGAGATTCGCCCGTTTCAGTTCTTCGGCGATCATCGACACTTTCCGGTTCATCGCTTCAATCGCCGGCGCCATATCTTCGTCGGTCAGCAGCCGAGGCAGCACGACGTACCCTTCCTCGTTGTAAAAATCGATTTGCTCCTTTGTCAAACTTCCGCTTCTCATTTTTTCGCCAGCCTCCTTCTCCATTTGCAATTTATGGTAACATGAATGGGAGGAACGGTATTTCGACGAAAGTCCGGCGATTTATCTTTTTTTCCGGTGAAATGGCATGCGGAAAGGAGAGGGCATATGAACGGAGAGTTGTCCATTCGGCCGTTCGTGCGGGTAGCGCATTATTACCGGTTTCCGATCGAACGAAACGCGAGCGAATCGAGCCGGATCGGATATTGCTACGCCTTTCACCTGGTACGGGAAGGAAGAGGACGCATCTCGGTTCCCGGCGAATCGCGAACCGTCAAGAAGGGAGATCTGATCTTCTTCCCGCCTTCGCTCCGGCATTCGTTCTATTCCGATCCCGCCAAGCCGCTGGCCACTTATAACGTCTATTGCGAGCTTTGGGCGGATAAGCCTTTGCGGACAGACGTCCATCTCGTCTGGAACGATGCCGACTTTCACCCCGCCTACTTGACGAGCATGCGCCCCGATGCCGGGCCGGATCGTCTCCCGCTTGTGCAATCGCTGCAGCATCGGGAAGCGCTAATGACGATTTTCGCCGAAATCGTCAGACATCATCAGAGCGAAGCGGCCGCTTCGGAGGAGATCGCGGCCAGTCTGCTGAAGGCTTTCGTATTGGAGCTGGTTCAGCTGGCGAGACAGCCGTCCTACGCGGACAGACGCATACAGGCCGTAATCGAGCGGATCGACCGCGAGGCGGACGCGCGGGCCCGGGAGGATCAGTGGCTGGACATGACCGGTCTCCGGAAGTCCCAGTTTCATCAATTGTTCAAACAGGCGACCGGGATGCCGCCCAAAGCGTATTTGACCCGGGCCGTCATGAAGCGGGCGGCCGTATCGCTCACCGAAAGCGGCCGTTCGATTACGGACATCGCCAGCGATCTCGGCTATTCGTCTATCCATCATTTCACCAGGCAGTTCACGCAATTTTACGGCACGCCGCCGACCGAATACCGCAAACGGCAAAACAACTAAAGATATTCCTTGTTTTCGTAAGATCGGCGGATAACGGAGCCGCCAGGATTGATGCAGAATAAGGCGTAAGGGTATACAGTCAGTACAGTCGTCGCTTGGAAGGGGGCTGCTTCATGCTGAACGGCGGCGCTTCCGCCATCCGAACCGGGAAGGCGGGGTTTAACCACTGTTATGTGGATCGCGCTTATACGCTGACCCATCTTCTGCTGCATCAGGTTCAGGATCGCTGCTGTTACGAGGCGGACGGGCGCCTTGCCGACCACGGCAGCCTGCTCGTCTACATGCTGTCCGGGCATGGCGCGATCGCGATCGACGGACATGAGCTGCCGCTGCCGGAGCGCCATTATATATGGCTCAATCCGGGCAGCAGCTACCGGATCGCCGCGGCCAAAGGGTCCAGAAGTCCGATGCGGTTCGTATCCCTGGAGCTGCAGCCGACGGCCAGAGGCAGGCATCTGCTGGATGCGCTTGCGCAAGCGGGGGACGGCCGTGCGGTCCGGGACGTCGCGGGCCTTGACGAGCTGCTGTTCGAGATTATGCACGAGCTGCGGACGGAACCGCCGCATCTGCCGCTCATGCTGGACAGCCTGCTCAACCGGCTGCTCATCATGCTCGAACGGCAGCTCTCGGGCAGCCGGGCGGCGGCGGACGAAAGGAAGAAAGCTTACGGCAAGAAGGAGCTCGTCTATCAGATTGTTCAGTATTTGGACCGCCATGCGGCGGAAATTTCGGAGCTCGGCCAGTTGGCCGACAAGCTGGGCTACAGCTACTCCTATATGTCGCATGCCTTCCGGGAGGAAGTGGGCATTTCATTGCAGGAATATTGGGCCAAGCGGCGCATGATGAAGGCGATGAACAGCCTGCAGTCCGGCCGGAGCAGCATTACGCAAATATCGGAGCTTCTGCACTATCAGTCGGTCCATTCGTTCAGCAAAGCTTTCAAGAAAATGACAGGCTTCACCCCTACAGAATATCAGAGTTTATATGGGAGAAACGGCGAATATGAATAAAATTGCAATGCTGCTGAATCCGGCTGTCAGGAGCCGGGTGTTCGCGGCTGCGGCGCTGGAACGGATGTCGCGGCTCGCGAACGAGCTGGCGGTGCCGGCGGAGCCGCTTTCGCCGGAGGGCAGCGCCGCCCTGATCCGGGGGGCCGAAGCGGCCGTCACCTCCTGGATGAGTCCGCAATTGAACGAAGAGCTGCTCGATGAGGCGCCGGACTTGAAAATCGTGCTACATGCGGCGGGTTCGGTGAAACCGGTCGTATCGGAAGCGCTGCAGGCAAGGGGCATCCGCGTCGTCTCCGCCGCCTCGGTGCTGAGCCGCGGGGTGGCGGAGACGGCGCTCGGGCTCACGATCGTATCGCTTAAAAATATATGGGATATTGCGGACCGCACCCGTGACGGGGACTGGTGGAACAACCGGGCGGACGAGACACGCAGCCGGATTCGCGAGCTGTTCGGCGTGACGATCGGCTGCATCGGGGCGGGGCAGGCCGGCAGACGCTACCTCGAGCTGCTGCGCCATTTTCGCGTCGACGTTTTGCTGTACGATCCGACGGTCAGCGCGGAACAGGCGGTGCGGCTGGGCGCGAGGTCGGTTTCCCTCGAAGAGCTGATGGCCGCTTCCGATGTCGTCACGGTGCTCGCGCCGGAAATTCCGGCTACCTATCATATGATCAACGAGCGGACGCTGAGCGCGATGAAAGATGACGCGATTCTGATCAATCTGGCGCGCGGCTCTCTCGTCGACGAGCAAGCGCTGCGGCGGCGGCTGGAGCGCGGCAGCCTGAGGGTCATCCTCGATGTGACCGATCCGGAGCCGCCTCCGTCCGGGCATTGGCTCCGTACGCATCCCCGCGTCATCTTGACCGGTCACATTGCTGGCGCCGTCAACAACGGCTTGCTTGCAATCGGAGATTTCATCGCAGACGAGCTGGAACGGTATCGCTCCGGAGAAGCGCTGACCGGGGAAGTCGATCTGTCACGGCTCCATCTTCTGGCCTGAGCGGCTGTCCGGTATCCGCGCTTTTCGTTTCACGACATGCTGCGGCTGCGGCCGGATGCGTTCCAGGCGATGTCCGTATCCGGTATACTGCTTGGCCTGCCGGACGAAAGCGTTTTTGAATAAATAGGGGAGGGAAACGGGATGGAGCGGCATTTGCATGCCGATATTGTGATCATTGGCGGAAGCACCGGCGGATGCGCCGCGGCGCTGGCGGCGTCGCGGGCGGGCAAACGCGTCATTATGACGGAAGAGACGGATTGGATCGGCGGTCAGTTGACAAGCCAGATGGTGCCGCCGGATGAGCATCCGTGGATCGAAAGCTTCGGATGTACGGCGAGTTACCGGGCGTTCCGGAACGGGGTGCGGGATTATTACAAGCGCCATTTTGCGGTGCTGCCTGCCGCCCGGGCGAACCCGCATTTCAATCCCGGCAACGCCAGCGTAAGCCGTATCGCGCATGAACCGCGGGCGGCGCTGGCCGTGCTGCGCGATATGCTGGCGCCCTACATTCACCGCGGAAGCCTGACGATCATGGAGCAGCACAAGGCGGTGCGGGTAGAGACGGCGGGCGACGAGATTCGCGCCGTGCATGTCCGCAGCAGTTTGACGGGCGATACCGCGGTGCTGACCGGCGCCTATTTTCTGGATGCGACGGACGAGGGAGACCTGCTCCCGCTATCGGGTACCGAATATGTAACGGGCGCCGAATCGGCCGCGGAGACCGGGGAGCCGCACGCTCTTGACGGCGCGGCCGATCCGGCGGACATGCAGGCGATCACCTGGTGCTTCGCCGTCGACTATATCGAGGGTGAAGATTATACGATCCAAAAGCCGGAGCAGTACGAAATTTGGAAGCAGTACAGCGCAAGCTTCTGGCCGGATCGCCAGCTCAGCTGGACGGGGCTTGTCCCGCATACGCTCGAGCCGATTCGTTACAGCTTCTTTCCGGACGGCAAGTCGTTTTCGCTATGGACGTACCGCCGTATTATCGACCGTTCGCAGTTTGCGCCGGGTGCGTTTGAAAGCGATGTGACCGTCGTCAATTGGCCGCAGAACGACTACTGGCTCGGACCGATTATCGATGTGGATGAGGAAGAACGGCGGAAGCATCTGGAGAACGCCAGACAATTGAGCTTATCGCTGCTGTACTGGATGCAGACGGAAGCGCCGCGTCCGGATGGCAAAGCCGGATATCCGGGGCTGCGGCTGCGCGGCGATATCGCGGGCACGCAGGACGGTCTGGCGAAGAGCCCCTATATTCGCGAATCGAGGCGGATCAAGGCGGAGACGACGGTCGTGGAGCAGGATTTGAGCCCGGAATGCCGCAAGGACGGTCTGGCGGCGGACTATTTCGATTCCGTCGGAATCGGCGCATACCGGATCGATCTGCATCCGAGCACGGCGCTTCGAACCTACATCGACATCTCCAGCCTTCCGTTCCAAATTCCGCTCGGCAGCTTGATTCCGGTCCGGATGAACAATCTGCTGGCCGCTTGCAAAAATATCGGCACCACCCATATTACGAACGGCTGCTACCGGCTCCATCCGGTGGAATGGAACATTGGGGAAGCCGCGGGCTATCTCGCCTCCTTCTGCATCGACCGTGGCATGCGGCCGCGCGCAGTGCGGGCGGACGGCGTCTCACTCGGCGACTACCAGGCGATGCTCGCAGCGGCCGGCGTAGAACTGAAGTGGCCGTCGCCAAGGGCCTTGTAAATCCGGTTCGGCGATTACGCGTCCGCAGCTCATTACCGCCCAATATGTCATCGCCCTGAACGTGGGCGCTTTAATTTGACGCCGGGCCGGTTTTCCTCAGCGCAGCGCGACTGTCCGGCGGGTAAAATCGTACCCGCCGTACCGGATCGCGTTGCCGAGGCTGGCCCATACGTCCGGACTTTCGCCGCCGATATGCCAATAGGCGTTGCCGCCGATGCCGAAGCTTGCGCCCGCCATATATTTCAGCGACAGCGAACGGCTGTCCTCCGCCCAGATCGAATGCTTCGTTCCCCCGCGATTGTAAACGGCCGTATATTGTCCCAATGTCTCATCCCACCGCACCGCCGGCTTCTCTTCGGCGAGCCGCCGGTTCTGTTCCGCCAGCGTCAAGTCCTCGGATACCGTCCGGCCGTTCTGCCGCGACCAATCCCTCGTATAGAACGGCAATCCCAGAATGACCTGCCCGGCGGGGATTTGCCGGACCAACTTCCGGACATGCCGCTCCACCCACGGCAGCGAAGAGACGGAGCCGGGCTCCGGACTGCCGTTCCAGTGCTCCTCATATCCCATCAAGACGATATAATCGGCCGCAGCAGCCAATGCGGCATAATCGAACGGCTCGCTCCAGTCCGTTTCCAAATCGGGAGGAACGCATACGGACAGCTCGGCTCCATGGACGTGCAGCGCCCGGGCCGTTTCGCGGACGAAAGACGAGAAGGCGTCCCGGTCGGCCGGATCGACATTCTCGAAATCGAGATTCAATCCGTCCAGCCGGTAAGTTTGCACGATGTCGGCAAGCCTGCGGACGAGCGTCTCGCTCCGCTTCGGATCGGTCAGCACGAGATGCGTCATTTCCCGATCGAAACGGTTGCCGACAAGCGGCCAAACCCGCTTGCCCCGTTCATGCGCCAGGGCGATCAGGGCGGGATCCGCCTGACCGGTCGTTCCGCCCGTTGCCGTTATAAAAAACCATCTGGGCGATATCGTATTGACGACAGCATTTATCGTCATGTTGCGAAATTGCCGATCGGCATCCTCATACAGCCATCCGAGCTGGACGCCCGCATCCGGTTCGGCGGCGAACTGCGCTTTCCAGCCCGGCATTTCGACGATCCGGTACAGGAGCACGGCGGCTTCCGCCCGGCTGATCGTGCGGAGCGGCCGGAACTTCCCGGCGTACCCTTGCATGAGGCCGGCTTCGGCCGTCGCCGCGACGGAAGACGCGGCCCAGGAAGCGATCCGCTCCGCATCGGCGTAAGACAAGCCGGTCCGGCCGGAGGCTTCCCTGTGCAGCCGGAGCGCCCTTGCGGCGATGACCGCGGCTTCCTGCCGTGTGACCGGCCGGCCCGGTTCGAAGGTGCGCGGTCCCGTTCCGCCGACGATCCCCAGGTTGACGGCGCCATGAACGTCGCCGTAATACCAGGCGTCGCGCCGTACGTCGGAGAAGGCGGGAATCGCATTGCCGACCGGGTTCAGATGCAGCGCGCGCAGCATCATTGCGGCGAATTCGGCGCGGGTTACCGCCCGTTCCGGCGCGAACCGGCGATCGCCTACGCCGCCGACGATCCGTTTGGCATAAAGGGCGGCAATGGCGTCCTCGGCATAGCTGCCGGCAATATCGTCGAACGGCGGTTTGCCTGCCGCCGGCGCCGCGAAGCCGGCATTCGCGAACAGACAAACCGCAATCAAAGCGAAAATAAATATGTATGATCTCGTGTTCACTATTCGGCCTCCGTCTTTTGTTCTATTAATCTATCAATCTATCATAGCAAAAAACGGCGCCCGTCCCTTTTTATAAATAATGGAAGCTCCTTTAACGGATAACCGAGAACGAACCTTAAACGACGCAAATATTGACATCAATAATGAGACATATAAAATAGGTATTAGCACTCCTGCGGATGGAGTGCTAACAGACGGACACCAAACGATAAACATAAAGATACAATGAATTCGACCGGCGAAAGGAGAACGCGAAGTAATGGCCAAAAAGCAGTTTAAGGCGGAATCGAAGCGATTGCTGGAAATGATGATCAATTCGATTTACACGCAACGGGAAATTTTCCTGCGGGAGCTTATTTCCAATGCAAGCGACGCGATCGACAAAATTTATTACAAGGCATTGACCGACGACAATCTGACATTCAACAAGGACGACTACTACATTAAAATAAAAGCCGACAAGGCAAACCGCACGCTGACTATCTCCGATACGGGGATCGGGATGACGAAGGAGGAGCTGGAGAACAATCTCGGCGTCATCGCCAAGAGCGGTTCGCTCGCCTTCAAGATGGAGAACGAGGCGAAAGACGGCCATAACATTATCGGCCAATTCGGGGTCGGCTTCTATTCCGCTTTCATGGTCGCGGACAAGGTGACGGTTATCAGCAAAGCGCTCGGCAGCGACGAAGCGTACAAATGGGAGTCGAGCGGGGCGGACGGCTATACCGTTGAACCGGCTGAAAAAGCTGAGGTCGGAACGGACATTATTCTGAAAATCAAAGAAAATACCGAAGACGACCGGTACGACGAGTTTCTGGAAGAATATCGCCTGCGAGCGATCATCAAGAAATATTCCGACTTCATCCGCTATCCGATCAAGATGGACGTGACGAAAACCCGGCCGAAGGAAGGCGCCGAGAACGAATTCGAGGAATACCGGGAAGAAGAAACGATCAACAGCATGGTCCCGATCTGGCGCAAAAACAAAAACGAGCTGAAGCCGGAAGATTACGACAATTTTTATGCCGAGAAACGGTACGGCTTCGACAAGCCGCTGGCGCATATCCATATCAAGGCGGACGGCGCCGTCAACTATAACGCGATTCTGTTTATCCCGGAGCAGCCTCCGTTCGACTATTACACGAAGGAATACGAGAAAGGTCTCGAGCTTTATTCGAGCGGCGTCCTGATCATGAACAAATGTCCGGATCTGCTGCCGGATTATTTCAGCTTCGTTAAAGGGATGGTCGACTCGGAAGATCTGTCGCTCAATATATCGCGCGAGATGCTGCAGCATGACCGGCAGTTGACGCTGATCGCCAAAAATATTAAAAATAAGGTGAAAAGCCAGCTGCAGACGATGCTGAAGGAAGAACGGGAGAAGTACGAGAAGTTCTACCAGGCGTTCGGCAGACAATTGAAGTTCGGCGTATACAGCGATTACGGGACGAACAAGGATATGCTGCAGGATCTGCTCCTGTTCTATTCCTCCAAGGAGAAGAAGCTGGTCACGCTGGACGAATACGTGTCGCGGATGCCGGAAGATCAGAAGTACATTTACTATGCTGCCGGGGATTCGATCGAACGTCTCGCCAAGCTGCCGCAGACCGAGCTCGTTGCCGACAAAGGCTACGAAATTTTGTATCTGACCGACGATATCGACGAGTTTGCGGTCAAAATGCTCATGTCCTATAAAGAGAAAGAGTTCAAGTCGGTGTCGAGCGGCGACCTGGGCATCGACGAGGCCGATTCGGATGCGGACAAGTCCAATGCGGAGGACAGCGGCAATAAAGAGCTGTTTGAGGCGATGAAGAACATTTTGGGAGACAAGGTGAAGAAGGTCAAGGCGTCCAAGCGGCTCAAATCCCATCCGGTATGTCTGACCGCCGAAGGCGAGCTGTCGATCGAGATGGAGAAAGTGCTGCGCGCCATGCCGAACGGGCAAAATGTGAAGGCGGACAAGGTGTTGGAGATCAACGTCAACCACGACGTGTTCCAATCGCTCAAAGCGGCTCATCAGCACGATCCCGAGAAGCTGAAGCTCTATACCGGCCTGCTGTATAATCAGGCGCTGCTGATCGAAGGCTTGCCGGTCGACGATCCGGTCGAATTTACGAACGATATTTGCAAAATGATGGTGTGAGGAACGGACGGGGCGGGCATATGTCCGAGGAGGGGCTTCCCGAAGTTATGGGCGTGATTTCGGGAAGTCCCTCCGCCTGTTTTGTACGGCAATACGATCAGCGCCGAATTGACGGTGCCGCCAGCCCGGTTGTAAGATTAGTGCGGGAAGTAGCCGCCGATTACGGCGATCCGCAGCGAGCCGGCGAGACCGAATCGATCGGTGCAATGCTTGCTGTATACGGCGGCAGTCGCCCGCGCCCCGCTGCTTTTGCTTCCGATAGACGGATTTTCGCCGCCGCATCCGGCTCTCTCGAAGCGCTGCACTTGGCGCTGGACGCGTTCGCCGATCTCCCGGGAGCCGCGATTCGCGTAAGGGCCGATATCGCCCGCATCGAAGCGGGCTGGCGGCCGGGCACAACGAGCGATCCGGTTCATGAACGTCAATAATAAGCCAATACTAAAGGAGCCTGTTGAACAAGATGGAGCAATTCAGACTTCCGAAAATACCGATGCCCAAGCTCGAACTGCCGCAAGCGGTGCAGGCGGTGCTGGCCGAGGCCGAAGAGAAACTGGCCCATCGTCCCAAGCTGCTGCAGCTGTTCAAAAACTGCTTTCCGAATACGCTTGAAACGACCACGAAACTGCTCGACGACGGCACGACGTTCGTCATTACCGGGGACATCCCGGCGATGTGGCTGCGCGATTCGGTCGAGCAAGTCATTCACTATGTGCCGCTCGCGAAGGACGATCCCGATCTGCAGCGCATCATCGGCGGATTGATTAAACGGCATATCGCCTATATTCAAATCGACCCGTATGCAAACGCTTTTAACGAGTCGGCCAACGACTGGCACTGGAACGCGACGGACGAAACCGACATGTCGCCGTGGGTATGGGAGCGCAAGTTCGAAATCGATTCGCTCTGTTTTTCGATGCGCCTCGCTTATTTGTATTGGAAAGAAACAGGGCTGACGGATATTTTCGATGCCGGCTTCAAAGCCGCAATGCGCACCATTTACTCGTTGTTCCGAACCGAGCAGCGGCATTTCGAGCTTTCGCCTTACCGTTTCACCCGCAATAACGGCATCCCGACCGACTCGCTTCGCAATAACGGGCTCGGCATGCCGGTCAACTATACGGGCATGGTATGGTCGGGCTTCCGCTCCAGCGACGATGCGTGCGATTTCCATTACAACATTCCGGGTAATATGTTTGCGGTTGTGGCGCTGCGTTATATGCAGGAATTTGCGGAATGGGTGTTCCGCGATCTGGAGTTCCTGCGCGAGCTGAAGGAGCTGGAGCAGGAGATCGATCACGGGATCAGGCTGTACGGCATTTACCGCCATCCCGAGTTCGGTCCGATCTACGCTTATGAAACGGACGGCTTCGGCAACTACTGTCTGATGGACGACGCCGGAACGCCGGGACTTATGTCCATTCCTTATCTCGGCTATGTTTCCGCGGACGATCCGGTATATCAGAATACGCGCCGGTTTGCGCTCAGCAAGGAAAATCCGTTCTACTTCGAAGGCAAGGCGGCCAGAGGTATCGGCAGCCCGCATACGCCTCCGGGTTATATCTGGCATATGGCGTTGTCGATGCAAGGGTTGACGGCGTCTTCGCCAGAGGAGAAGCTGGAGATGATCGCGATGCTGGAAGCGACGGACGCCGATACCGGCTATATGCATGAAGGCTTCCATGCCGACGATCCGGGCAAGTTCACACGCTCGTGGTTCGCCTGGTCGAACAGCCTGTTCTCCCAGCTCGTATACCGGGCCATGAAGGAAGGGCTTCTGTAGAAAGGCTATTGTAAGAAGGGTACTGCAAATAAGCTAATCGTTTTTGTGTCGAGGTTCGCACAGCCAAAAGGTTTCGTTATGGCAGCGAGCCTTTTTGCATTTAACTTGAGCCTTTATGCGCATAACTCATTGCCCCCGACCAAGTTGCGCGCTCCCGAGCTTATGGACAATATCGAATACCCGGAGTGGAAGGTAATTGGTAAGAATAACTCAGTACGGCCCACCAGGCCGCCATCCGTTATGAAAAGAGTTCGTGTTTCGCGGCATGATTTTATGAAAGCATAATGCGAGTCTCTCCATCTGCCGATTACTGGACGCTAACGAACCCCCGCTCTCTACCGACGACAGGGCGCTAACGAATATGACAAACCTTATCGAGGCAAAAAAGGCACCGATGGAAACTGTAACGAATCCAGAGCACGCTATTCGCCATTATCTGGAACTATTTGCCATTATAGACGCTAATAACGTTTCTACGATTCGTTAGAAAACATGAAGGCCGCTTTTCAGCCAAATAGCGTGTGTACGATTCGTTAAAAATTTTTGGGGCGTTTGGCTGTGCTCACGTATCGCTACCCGGAAGCCCGGCATGGACCGCCCTCTCAATCACGCCGCCGCTGCCACCGAGACCGCTTGGTCCCGCCCTCGTCGGCGCGGGTAACGGCCGGCATTGCGCCATTCGCCGGGGTGAGGGGGGCGGCCGCCGCTGCTGCCGGGACCGGCGTGATCCCGCCCTCGCCACTGCCGCGGGTGGCGGGCTGCCCCCGCCTTCACCGCAACCCCGCCGCCGACGGGAACGTGCTCGCTCCCGCCCACACCGCTGCCACCGAGACCGCTTGCTCCCGCCCACACCGCTGCCACCGAGACCGCTTGGTCCTGCCCTCGTCGGCGCGGGTAACGGCCGGCATTGCGCCATTCGCCGGGGTGAGGGGGGCGGCCGCCAGAGGGCCGCTTGCTCCCGCCCTCCACTGCCGCCGCCCCCGCGCTCACCGCCGCCTTACCTGGCGTTGCGGTTACGCGCGCTTCGGCGCTGCGGTCGATTCGCGGACGATGAGCTTCGCCTGCAGCAGCGTCTCGGTAAGCGGCTTGTTCGGATGCGCGATGCGGTCGAGCAGAAGCTCCACCGCGCAGCTGCCGAACAATTCGAGGTCCACGTTTACCGTCGTCATCGGGGGCGTGGCGATGCGCGACAAGTAACCGTTGTCAAAGCTGACGACGGAGACGTCATCCGGCACGCTGAAGCCGTGCTGCTGCAGCGCGGAATTGAGCATGAAGCCGAGCCCGTCGTTGACGCAGAACCAGGCGGTTGGATAGTTTTCCAACTGTTTGACAAGGTTAATAATATACGAGTGATCCTCCAGCGCGCGATCGACGATCCACTCTTCGTTGGGGGTAACGCCGTATTCGTGCATGGCGAGCCGGAAGCCGTCCAGCCGTTCGTAATAACTGGGGGAAAAGTCGATATTTCCGACATAACCGATATCCCGGTGGCCGAGCTCAAGCAGATGTCGCACCGCTTCGTAAGCGCCGAACCGGTTGTTCGTCAGCACGCAATCGGCCGCAATATCGGGATGGTGATGGTCGATCAGGACGGTCGGTATGCCCGTATCGATAACGGCGTTGACGTATTCGGTCGTAATATGGGACAGCGTAAGCACGCCGGCAACCGCGCGATTCTCAAGAAACGGCGGAAGGCGAAGCTCGGCCGCAGCCGTTTGATTGACCGACTGGATGAGCAGTTCATAGCCGCGGTCGCGCACTTCTCTTTCGATGCTGAGATAGATTTCGCCGAAAAAGTTTTTCTGGGCAAACGCAAAATCGGAAGCGATCAGCGCGATGCTGCCGTTTGGCGCATTCGGCTGCCGGCGTTTCCGGTCCTTGCCGTAAACGTAGCCCATCTGCTCCGCCGTTTCGATCACAAGCCGACGCGTTGCTTCACTTACGCCGGGCTTGCCGGTTAGCGCTTGCGAAACGGAATTTTTGGACAGTTTGAGCCGGTCGGCAATGTCCTGCATCGTAACTTTCGATTTCACGTCGGTCATTCCTTTCCAAGCTGCGGATACATAATCAAAGTACAGAATTAAAGTACAGGGCAACTCTATTTTCGGCGACAAACATGCTGCAGTCAACACTACTGTCAACACTACTATAGTAACGTTACAAATTGATTTTGTAAAGTTACAACCGAGTAAACTGTTATGGATTGTTCACAACAAAACGGCTTGACTTTTTATAAACGAACAGGGATAATGATGTTACAAACGGTTACAAAGCGCATTTTTCCAAGAATAGTAACGTTACAATAACATTACTATTCTACCTAGAGAAAACATGATTTATTCAGGAGGTCTTGGCGGAATGAAAAAGAATGTTGCGTTACTACTCCTAGTTGGCATGATTGTCGCCGTATTGTCGGCCTGTTCCACCGGCCAAGGGGGAAAAGCGGAAGATAGCGGTGAAGCGGAAGGCGAAGTGACGACGATCGAGTTTTGGGCGGCGCCCAACCCGACGCAGCAGGCATATTGGCAGGAAATGGCCAAAGCTTACGAGGCCGAAAATCCGAACGTGAAAATTAATGTCAGTGCGATAAAGGAATCTCCGAGCTCGGAGGCCAGCATTCAGGCCGCAATCGCGGGCAGGAGCGCGCCGACGATGTCCGAGAACATTAACCGTGGCTTCGCGGCGCAGCTGGCTGCGAGCAAGGCGCTCGTCCCGCTCGATACGCTGCCGGGCTTCGAAGATATTCTGTCCAGCCGGAATATGACCAAGACGATCGAGCCCTGGACATTCGCGGACGGCCATCAATATGTGCTGCCGATCTATTCCAACGCCATGCTGTTCGGTTGGCGGATTGACATTCTGAAAGATCTCGGCTACGAGCAGCCGCCGCAAACGTACGGCGAAATTCTGGAGCTGACGAAAAAGCTGAAGGCGGCTCACAAAGACAAATATTTGTGGGCGAAAGCCGATCTGATCGACCCGACCGCCTGGAAGCGCTGGTTCGACTTCTTCATGCTCTATAATGCCGCTTCCGGGGGTAATAAATTTATCGAGGGCGACAGCTTCGTCGGAGACGAGGCGGCGGGCGTAGAAACGCTCACGTTCATCGATAATCTTCGCAAGGAGAACGGCATTCTGGCGCAAAACGTAACCGATCCGTTTGAGACGGGCACCAGCGTATTCACCGATCTCGGTCCTTGGACGTTTACGATGTGGAAAGAGAAATTCCCGGAAATGAAATATAATGAAACGTTCGCATTGACGATGCCGCCTGTGCCGGACGGCAAAAATCCCGCAGAGAGCAAAACTTTCGCGGACACGAAAGGCATTGTCATCTACGCAGACGCTACGGAGGCGCAACGGAAAGCCGCTGTCGACTTTCTGAAATGGGTTTATTCCAAACCGGAAAACGACCTGAAATGGTTCGAGCAAACGATGCTGCCGCCGGCGCGCGACGACCTGTCGACGAACGAGGCGTTCAAGGCGATTCTCGATGCCAATCCGCAGCTGAAGCTTTACGCCGAAAATGTGCCGAACGCGATTCCGCCGATGGACAACGCCAAATATAATGAGCTGCAGACGCTGATCGGCCAGGAGGCGCTGAACAAAGTCGTTCGCGGTGAAATTTCGCCGGCAGACGGTTGGGCCAATATGAAGAAGGCCATCGAAGACGCACTGAAATAAAGGAGTCTTCCCATGGAGCGACAAAACAACAGGTTGGGCTGGTTATTTACCAGCCCGTACCTCATTTATTCCATCGTTTTTTTCTTCATCCCGCTGATCTGGTCTTTCTATTTGTCGTTTACCGACTGGGACCTGATCGCGCCGGAATATCATTTTGTCGGGTTCGAGAACTTTATGGACGCGCTCCGTTCGCCGAGCGTTCATGCGGCGTTCTGGGTCACCTACAAGTTCATGCTCGTCTTTATTCCGATCGTGACGGTGATGGCGCTGACCGTGGCGGTGCTCGTCAACGGACTGCCGCGTTTCAAAAGCTTGTTTCTGATCGGCTTCTTTCTGCCGTATCTGTCCTCGGGTGTCGTATCCGCGCTGATCGTCAAAGGGCTGCTGTCCTATAACAGCCCGGTCAATACGTTTCTGCGCAGCCTCGGCATCACGATCGACTGGCTCGGTACGCCGATGTCCGCGCTGTTCGTGATCGGCATCATTCTGGCGTGGAAATTTACCGGCTATTATGCGCTTATTCTGACCGCCGGACTGTCGAGCATCGACAAGGAAGTGTACGAGGCCGCCGCCATCGACGGCGTCACGGACCGCCAGCGGTTTTGGCGCATTACGCTGCCGCTGTTGTACCCGTCGCTGTATACGACGCTCATTCTGGCTTTCGGCGTTACCTTCGGCATCTTTACCGAGGTGTATCAGCTGACCGGCGGAGGTCCGAACTTCGCGACCAATACGTGGCAGATGGAGATTTTCAACCAGGCGTTCAAAAACCTGCAGGCCGGCTACGCATCCGCCGTAGCGCTGCTGGCTTCGCTCGCGACATTCGTCTCCATCTACATCGTTCGAAAATTGCTGGAACTGTGGGGGAAGCGCTATGGTTGGAACTAATCGAAACCGCAAATTGCGGCTCGCGATCCGTTACATCGTCGCGCTTGTCCTGCTGCTTGTTCTCGTTTATCCGTATTTGTACATGGTGCTCAATTCGCTCGCGGATTGGACCCAGATCGACCGCAAGCTGTTTCCGACCAAGTATACGTTCAAGTCGTATGAGTGGCTGTTCTCCGGCGGTGAGACAGGGATGTCCCGTCCGTGGATGACGGCGTTTATGAACAGCATTATCGTGTCGCTCGCCTCGACCGCCCTGATGATGCTGTTCGGGGTCATGGTCGCCTATGCGTTGTCGAAGCTGAGATTCAGGGGCCGCGATTTTACGAACAACTTCGTGTTGTTCCATATGTTTTTCCCGGCGATCATCCTGCTCATTCCGACGTTTCTGTCGGTACAGCGGATCGGCTTGTACGATACGTATCTGGGCATGATCTTGCCGAAAGCGGTCAGTCTGTGGGCGATTTTCATGTATACCAATTTCTTTAAGGCGATTCCCGATGCGTTCATCGAAGCGGCCAAGCTCGATGGCGCAAGCGATTGGAAAATTATGTACCGGATTATGCTGCCGATGTCCAAGTCCATTACGACCGTCGTATTTCTGTTCCTGCTGATGGAGCGGTGGACGGAGCTGTTGTGGGACATGATCGTCGTGCGCAGCGACGGTCTGCTGACGCTGAACGTGCTGTTGTCGCAAATGTTCGGTCCGTACGGCACTTATCCGGGTCCGCTCTACGCGGCTTCGGTCCTGCTCACATTGCCGATAATTTTGATCTTCATTATATTTGGCAAGAAGTTCCAGGAAGGTATGCAGTTCAATCTGAAATAACAAGAGGAGTGCTTGGAAACCTATGAATTCGTTATCGGCGCATACGGCCGCCCAAACCTGCGCATCTCTGCTTGAGGAATACCGGAATGCCGGGGAGCGCGCCGGCGGCGCGCAAAAGCTGAAATTCGCCGGCGTAGACGGGAAAGACGTGTACAACATCGCCGCTCCGTTCCGGGATGACGGGGAACTTGTCATTGCCGGGCGGGTGGAATCGCGGGACAGCGAGCATTCCGATGTCGTCTTCTTCACGGAACGCGACGGCGTCTGGGTACCGCGCGAAGGCGCGCCGGTGCTTCGGCTTCAGGACCCGTTCCATACGGTCATCGGCGGCAATCTCGTGCTGGGAGGGGTGGAAGTATTCCCCGATCCCGGACGGCCCGGTTACCTGATGTGGCGGACGGTGTTCTACCGGGGCAGCCGGATTGCCGAATTGGAACGGTTCTTCGAAGGTCCTGACGGCATGAAGGATATCCGGCTCGTCGAACTGGCCGACGGATCGGTCGGCGTATTCACGAGACCGCAAGGAGAGAAGGGCGGCCGCGGGAAGATCGGTTTCGTCCGCATCGGCTCGCTGGAGGAGCTGACCGTGAAGGCGATCGAAGAAGCGCCGCTGCTCGACGCCCACTTCACCGACGAAGAGTGGGGAGGAGCGAATGAAGCCCATCTCCTGGCCGGGGGCTTGATTGGCGTGCTCGGCCATATCGCTTGCTATGACGACCAAGGAAATCGCCATTATTATCCGATCGTATTTGTTTATCATCCGTTGACGGGCGAACGCACCGCGCTCAAGATGATCGCCGAGCGGGCGGATTTTGTGCCCGGCCCGTCGAAGCGGCCGGATCTCGAGGACGTTGTATTCAGCGGCGGCCTGATCCGGCACGGGGACGGCACGGCAACGCTCTATGCAGGCGTCGGCGACGCGGAGGCGCAACGGATCGAAATTCGCGACCCGTTCGCCGCGTTCGAGAACAGCCCGGCCGGTCCGGGCATAAAACAGCAAGAGCAAAAGAGCTAAGGGAGCAATTATTACGATGATCCATGTTTACCGTTATGAAGAAAATCCGCTTATTACGCCGGCGGATGTCACCCCTCACCGGGAAGACTTCGAAGTCATCGGGGCGTTCAACGCCGGCATCGCCAAATACGGGGATGAAATCATTATGCTGCTCCGCGTGGCGGAGCGGCCGATCAGCCCGAAGCCGGGCATCGTGCTGGCGCCGGTATACGACGCGGCAAGCGACCGGCTTGATCTGATCGAGCTGAGGGAGGATGACGAGCGGTACGATTTCTCGGACCCGCGCGTCATCCGCAACCGTTCGGAGAGCGCGACTTTCCAATACTTGACTTCGCTGTCGTACCTGCGCATCGCGCGCAGCCGCGACGGCCGCCATTTTACCGTCGACGACAAGCCGTTCATCTACCCGTCGCAGCCGCTGGAATCGTTCGGCATCGAAGATCCGCGCATTACGCAGATCGGCGACACGTATTATATTTATCCTGAATTTCGAAAG
>NZ_JBCNFP010000020.1:0-12382 GCF_050481165.1 Paenibacillus cisolokensis | reverse complement strand
CACAATAATTTGGACTTGATCCTGCCACCAACCAACTTCTTTGCCGCGAATACTTCAGATGGAGACTTTGATGGCGATGGAGCAGACGATGAAGAATTTGACGATACCGACGCATTTGAGTCTATTCTTGATGAATCCCTTACTGTTCTGCCGGAGCGAACACTAAGATGGCATTATAGGAGTCGCCATGAACACCTGATTGCTTTCTCAAACGCCAAAATTTACAATCATAATCACATTTCCTTCTCACATTGATAAAGTTCCTGACCACGGAGTCGAGTATATTTATGTTGAGAATGGAGTTTATGATCGTGGCGGTAAGAAATGTAACGTAAAAGAGGCAACACGTGTGGCTGAATTGGTTTATGAGCATTTCCGCAACTACCCTGAAAGATCCCTAGGAGTTGTCACTTTTAGTGAAGCCCAACAACAGGCCGTTGAAACAGCAATCCGTCAATTGCGTCTTCAAAATCAGGAATTTGAAAAATTCTTCAATGAAGATAAAGAAGAAGCGTTTTTCATAAAAAACCTTGAGAACGTGCAGGGGGATGAACGCGATACCATTATCTTCAGCATTGGTTATGCAAAAGATTCAAATGGCAATATGTATATGAACTTCGGGCCTTTAAGCAGATCCGGCGGCTATCGTCGGTTGAATGTTGCAATAACTCGAGCTAAATATAATGTTAAACTTGTTGGATCGATCCGGCCAACAGATATTAAATTGGAGAGCACGAATGCTGAAGGTGTAAAGATGTTACGATCTTATATAGAATTTGCAATGAATGGGCCCGATGCAATTCTTAATGAGCTGACATATTCCGATTCGGTTAACGTTGACTCTCCATTTGAAGAGTCTGTGTATGACTTCTTAGTAAAGAATGGATTTATGGTTGCTACTCAAGTTGGTTGCTCCGGATATCGAATCGATCTTGCCGTTAAACATCCTACGTTAAGTGGCAGGTTCGTCCTTGGAATAGAATGTGATGGAGCTACATACCACTCTGCTAGAACGGCTAGAGAACGTGACAGGTTGCGTCAGACCATCTTGGAGGACATTGGTTGGAAAATCTATCGTATATGGTCAACTGACTGGATTAAAGATCCTATTACAGAAGGTCGTAAATTACTGGATGCTGTCAACAATGCCATAAGCGAGTACAAGGAAAGCAATGTTAATTCTGGATCAATGCATAAGTTTCAAAGCGAGCAAACGATTGGTATCGAAATTATAGAGAACCCCACGGATCTTGGCGAACATACTTACGATAACCCTTATTCCTTTGACTACTATGAAGAAGCTAATGTCTATGAGGTTAAACGTTATTCCGATGATACGACTTATCTTAAGAACGTGATTAAGTATGTTGTCGAAAAGGAATACCCAATCCATTTTGAATTGCTGTGCAAAAGAGTAGCCGGGCTGTTTGGCAATCAAAAGGTAACAGTAAAAGTGAGAGATTCAGTTAACTATGTAATCAGTAAATACCTTACCGATCAGTTGATGAGAAAGGGTGATTTCCTTTGGATTAAGGGAGCTGAAAACATAAAAGCCAGGGTTCCGCTTTCAAATGACGTTGGAGTAAGATCAATCAATCATATTTCCAAAGAAGAGATCGCTGAGGCAATGCTACAAATAGTTAGTAAAAGTTTTGGAATCACTACAAACGACCTTTATTCAGTTACAGCTCGGGTATTCGGATTCAGCAGAACGGGCAGCAATATTAGCAATGCAATGCAACAAGCTTGCGATTATCTCGTTGAATCAGGGGTTGTTAAAAATCTTAATGGAAAGATCGTTCTTTAGCTGTTGATATTTCTAACCACAAATTGCTAGGAGGGTTTATTTTGGAGCAATTAATCGAAGTTCTTCAAGAAATTAGAGACGGTATTTACTCAATCAACACAAACATTGAAGATTTAAAAGCATCTGTTGAGGAATTGAAGGGACAAGGTCTTTATAATTCAATATCAGATGTATACGATAAGTTGGAATCATTAGCAAGTGATATCAAAGGCAATGGCCTATATGATAGTCTTAGTGATGTTTGTAATAAATTGGATGAGATCTCTACTATACTAAATTCGATAGATACTAATACGATGTGAGATTATAAATATTGTTTGGAACCATTTTTACAAAATCACGTAAACTAATCGAACAATTTTCAACCGTTAAACAATCATGCTGAACCTTTTAAAAATGAAAACCCAGTTTGACCAAGACGCGTTCTAACGGAACGGTTGAAGGAGCGAGCCCGTCTATTGGATGACATTAAAACTGGTATACAGTGTGGCACCGCCCCGTACACCATCAGAGATATTTCTTATTCAGAGTCAGAAAAGGCAAAAATCCAATAACTACGCGGGTTTTCTAACCGCCACGTATACCGAAAACGCAGAAAAGAGACCTAATATTGTTTAAACCAAAAGTTTGCCGTTTATTAAACCAAAAGATTGCCGAAAATTCGCTGAAAAAAGAATAAATAGAGCGAATTCTGCTTGTTTATTCAAGAATATTTTTGCCGAAAGTTCATTATTAAATCAAATGGTTGCCGGAAGTGCATTCCTACTTTAATTCTAGTTTGTATTAAATGAGGACAAGTTCAGGAGCTTTTTGACAAGTTTTATTGGGTGTGTCGTTAATCTGAGGCTTGAGTTATAACGTTATATTCTTTAATCTTCTCGCGGTAATAATCCATTAGTTCACGTTTAAAAGTTACATGAGAAGAGCCCATGAGTCTTTTTAACATTGATTTTGATGGCACTGCATTATTTTCCCTAAAAAAGTCATCTATCACTTTCTCCATTAGATTTTTCTGCATTTGTAAATTTTCAATTTTCTGAGCCTCTCTAAACTTCCTAAACTTCGTTGATAGAAACTTTGCCTCTTTGGGAAAGCTCTTCCGTAAATAAGATTCTTCTACATTTAGTTCTCTTGAAATACTTTTAAAAGATCGTGGGGGATAACAAGTGTAATATTTCTGTAATTTCTCCCTTACTAAAACCTTGTCTATTTTTGACCATTTATTTTCAATCATGAAATATTTTTTAAAGTCATGTAATGAATCATTAGAATCTCTTCCGTTTTGGGTAAATTCCCCTCCTGTACAGATATCAACCAATTTTACGCCTAATATGTAACAAAACCATAACAATAAATTGAAATGTGGTGCAGCGGCACCTCTGCAATAAGCATTTAATTGCCTTCTTTTATTCTCTATGAGTAACACTCTCGAAAATACTCTATCATTATTTTCACAATACTTCTCCCGAAACATTTTTAGTGAATTACATATTGAAGTTGTGTCAACAAACTCTTTCTCACAAACTAACATACTCCCTAAACTTTCACTTAACCATTCTTGAAATAATTGTTCTTCCTCTGACATTGTTGCTTGATTTTCAATATTGGTAATAAGAGAATTAAAACAATAAATACAATGAGAAATCATTGAACGATGATGTATAATCGGTATCTCCCTAAAGCATTTGGGACAACTGGTTTGAAGTAAAGTCTTATGAACAGGACATATTTTTAATAGATTAATCGACCATATTAAAGGATCGTAAATAGGTACCCCTGCTTCTTTCCACTCCGAATAGCATTGAGAACACCAATGTTTATACCTTTTAACAATGCTTTTATTTCTCGGGATAAAAACCCATTTGTTTAGGTTCATTTCTTCAATGTCTGAACGTAAAGTTAATTTTTTAATTGCTTTCTCCATTTCTAAGCTAATTGAACCAAAACCGTTAATTGAAGTAGCGTCTTTATAGAAAGTACTCATTACTTTATTTGAATGATAGGAATAAATGCGTGGCACACCAAAATTCAAAGAACATTCGTAAGAAACCAGAGTCCCAACTTCAATGCAATGAGCCTCTGATAACCGGGTTATATAACTAATTAAACCTTCTTTCATAAAACTACCTAATCCTCTTGGTTCTAACGGATAAAGCCGGCTTCTTGTGGATAGTATATAATTTATTTTTTCATCATCTTCTAAAAAACCGCTGAATGCCATATTAACCTCCACTAAACCAACATTGATTTCACCAACCCCATGAACCTCTCATACAGCATCCACATCGGATTCCATTTCTGTTCTTTTAACTCTTCCACCAGTAACATCACGTTTGGGATTACGTTTTCCTGGTTTCCTCTTCTTCGAGTTATTTTTATCGTTCTTATCTTTAGTAAAGGATTGATCTTCTGTTTCTTCATTTTCTTGCAAAGAATTCCTGTTCGCCATTAATAAGCTGTATAGTAATTTTTTCTTCTCATCACTTTCTTCCAATTTCATTTCTCCTTCTCGTGCTTCACGAATCATTTTGATACACTGGTCAAGAGAAAGAGCATATTCTTGAAAATCATCAATGTCTAACGTTTTTTTCCCTTTTAATAACTTCATTTCAAGTGTTTTTGTTAACCAATCTTTAAGTGTACCAATACAGCCGATACTTCGCTCATAAAAAAAATCGGTATAGCTCACAAGATCTGGTTCAACCTCTAAAGGCATGTTTTTTTGAAACATATAAAGGGTATTTTCAAACCACTCCATATGCTGCTTATTTTCCATTTGATAACGTTGGAAATGAACATCATCACTCCGCCGCGATAATTGACCGCTTAAATTTGTAAACTGAAGCAGTTCATAAGTTCCAATTAAAACAATTGGAGTGTTTGATAGTGATGCCAGTGATTTTATGGAATCCATCTGGTTCCTTAGCTTTCTTCCACTTGCCATCTTCATCATATGTTGGGCTTCATCTATAATTAGTGCAATGGGACGGCGATTTTTTAATGTTGATTCAACTGCTTTCCTAAACTTGCGATTCGGATCTTGAACTCTTAAATTTGAAAATTCGCCCCGATCATATATTGCTTCATAATCGATTTTATGTTCGATAGCTATTTCTCTCAGCTGTTCAAGCAGTCGAATGTAAAAGTCTTTCCAGTCAAAAATGCCGTTGTCAGGAGATGGTGCCTCTAGCGCTGCAAAAGGTATTCTGCCTTTATCCGTTTCAAGAAGGGGCAACATTCTTTCGACAATCGTCCTTTTAAGTTTATTAAATATGGTTGTTTTGCCCACCCCAGTCGGGCCGTATAAAAACTGAATAGATCGATTTGAGGGATTGAAAATATTGTCACTAATTTTAGTGTAAGCTTCCATTAACAATGGATGCCCTACTGTATAGTTTTTAAAGTAGTCCACTTTAGCTTGGATCGATTGATGAAGCAGATTCTCGGGAAACCCCAATATTTTTTCATGCTCCTCTGGCTTAGTCATCACTTCGCTCATGTTAAAACTCCCCGAAATTTTTATATTTAAGATGCTGATCCTGAGAGTACTCAGTGTTACGATCTGCAATCATTTTATCCTTTGAATATACTTTAAATGTCTTTGAAGTTGAGAAATCTTGTTTCTTATTTGTCGATCGGTAACTGTTATGTTTGCCTGCCTTACCACCCTCGAGTACAGAAAATGTGCTTTTTACTTCACTATCCCGTAGACGTTGAAGCATCAAACTTTCATCAGTTTCGGCAGATTTAAGGAATTCAGCAACTTTCGCAGCAGAAATACTGACTTCCTGCCCACGAAGCCTCATTCTACGTTTCAATTCCTCTAATGCCTGCTGAATTTCCCGCTCTGTACGATCAACAAATATGCTGTAGTACTCGGAATTCATATACACCCATGTGTTACGAAGATAAGCGTACGCTACCCCCATGTTAAAGGGATCATATCTAACAGGAATTTGTTTTCCTGCATATTCAGGATCAAGCAAGCTTTCAGACCAATAATAAATATGATTTATTTTCACACCTCTACCTGGGTCAAGTTTGGCCGTCCCTTTTCTAGTCGATGGAAGTGTGAGCATTATAAACGTTTCATCGTATGCCACATATGTGGATTTACGTTTGCCCAAATTAGCTATTCCCGTTAAAAATTCATCTCTAGGGGATCTGCCTAATGCCGGATGTTCAATGGTGTCATAGACCTCATATGCCCATTCTTTTAGCCTCTCTAAGAATTTTCCAAATGTCCAAACAGCATTCTTCTTGGGGTTCACCGCCGCAGTTACTTGTCTAACGTTTTTCATTACTTGCGTATTTCCGAGCAAGTTATCGATAAACATGGTATTTGTGGTTCCAAATAACCGTTCAACCACTGCCCCATATTTGGGTTTACCTTCTCGAACCGTTTTACCGATGTTGTAAAATGCGAGAAGGGTTTCGAAATAAGTGCTTCCGAATTCTTTACCACCGTCTACCACAATATTTTTGGGCAATCTGGAATGCCTTTGCACACATTCCCTCAACACCATCATAATCGAACGATACCCTGGCTCATCAAAAGTTAAATAAAGGGCTAGGATTCTTCGAGTGAAGGCGTCCACCAAAAAGGTAACCCAAGGACGCCCTAAGTTTTTTCCGGTTTTAGAGCAAATTAATTCTATATCCAATTGCGTATGATCCAAGTGACAAATTTCAAAGGGGTACTGCCCGTGTCGAGGTGTAGTGAAATGAAGCTCTAAATATCTTGGTTCCTTCTGATAGGCCGCTTTTTTCCCTTCTCTTTTGAGAGTATATTCATAATCAGAACGTCTTTTTATTTGATTTAAAAAGCTTTGGAAGCTGGGTATTTGATAACCCTTTTCTTTACACTCTGTTATTAATAGTTTCCAAACAGTAAATGCTTTTCGGTTAACGATCGTTTCAAGACTTTCTTCAATGTATTTATCCATTAAGTCAATAACTTCTTTCGAAAATCTTCTCTCATGATTACCTGGTTTCCCATTCCTTAACAGACCGACATAACCATAACCATACAACTGTTCTGCTCTCTTATATTTGGAAACCCAGTCACGAAGCGTTCGTTCCGAAACGTCTATACTAGAAGCTGAGTAACCATCCAAAATGGGTTTTATCTTTTGATACCTGTAATTAGCCTTGGCCAATTCGCTTTCTGAAGCACTTCTCAATATATCAATGGCTTCTAGTTTTTTTTGTTCTTGGGAATTCGTTAATCCTGTTATTTTTCCCTTTTGAATTAATAATTGGAATTGGTCACGGGGCAGCTCAATTTCTTTATTACTATCTTGAGCAAGAAGGGAAATGGTTGTTTCCCCATTATTAAGTATCAAAAAGGATCTCCCATCCCATTGAATGGTGGCTCCCGGGAAAACTTCCAAGTTCACGACCGGAAGCGGCTTAATTCCCGAATCAGCGTCTAAAAATGAGTACGCAATGGCCATTTCTTTATTCGGGTATAATTTAGCCCGATCCGTCTCTATAATCCGAACTTTATTTAAATCAAAATATAAAACATCACTTACAATAAGTTTATAAATGTCATCGGAGGTATAACCGGTTTGATCATCCAAGAGCTCCTTTAAAGAAATTCCTGGATTCTCGGCCACTTTACTAATTAACATCTCTTTTGCATTAGCATCCATTATATTCGGTTCCGAAAGCAAATAATCTTCCAGAAATCGAATGTTGCTCAAATACACCCAGTTTATATCCTTCGATGATCGGACTCGGAATGACAATCCAACATTTATCGCATATTCTTCAGCCGGCGGCATATACCAAGTACCATCTTCTGCCCGAACATAAAGATAAGGTTTTTCTACACTTAACTTGATAAGATCCTCTTCTCGCTTCCATTCTTCCCAACCAATAAAATCTTCACTAATAACGAAAAAGTCCGGGGTATACAGGTGTCCACGATTTTTTCCATCAACTTGATACCGAATCGTGAATGACGGTGGCTGATCATAATATTCATAGACATTGGGATCGTGCTCTTTCTCATAGATAGCGGCCAGTTCAACAGTATGACTTTCAAATTGTATCGTTACTCCCATTTTTCTACTGGGATAAACTCCTGGGGTATTGCCGCGGCCGCTGTTTACTCGACGTGAAGGTTCAGAAGAACGAATAGTCTCAATAATTTTACGTGCTTCGGGACTAAGCCCTTTTCTAATAAATAGATTCACCAAATGTGCTGGAAGCATTGTTACCCCCCCACTCAATCGGTAAAACATGTTTGTAAAAAAAACTACGGCTGACCAATTAACTAACGTATATTTCCAAATCCTCTGTCGAACTTACTACACTATCCTGCCCGGTAGTTGAATAACTCTCCGGCCAGTCTAAAACATTATTTTCTAATCTAAAGCTTTATTTTTCAGTCTAATTCTTTGATTTTCCTTATAAACCTACTCACCGTCCCTTAACCCGAACGCATCGCGGATTGCCGCGCGCTGCAAGCGGTGAAATGTCTGCGCTAGGTTTTCGGGTGTGTGGGGTTGGCGCTTCTCCAGCCACCATTGCACCAGCGCGATCTGCGCCCCCGCCAGATAGTTTGCCAGCACGTCGAACGGGATGGTGCTGTCGGCTTCGGAAAAGGCTGCACGCAGGCTAGCTTCGATTTGCTGCTTGCTCCAGTCACGGATTCTCCGCAGGATCAGCAGACTATCCTTTCCCTGAAAAATTCGATGCAACAGCGCTCGCGCGTCTTCAAGATGCCTGTATGCCGATATCATCCCCGGTGGCGCTTCAGGCGACAGCAGTTCTTTACGGGAGAGAGGGTAGAGTGGGAACTCGCTGACGATGGTTTCGTGGCAGCTAATGAATAATTCGTCTTTGCTGTTGTAGTGCAGATAAAAGGTGGTACGCCCGACGTTGGCGCGATCCACTATGTCCTGAATCGTGATCGCATCATATCCACGTTTGCTGATCAGTTCGATCAGCGCCTTTTGTAGCAGTTCGCGCGTTCGATGTACCCGCCGGTCAGTCTTCTTCATGAAAAATCCTCCTCAGATAAGCAATCGTACTCTCCGCGTGCGGGCAGAGTGCCGAGGGTGAAGTTTCTAAACAATTCGCTCAACTGTTCATAAACGAACAAAGCCCGCGCTTTGATTATTGACGTTCATCCGCGAAACGTGGCATTCTGTGCATGGAACGTCTCAAATTATATTATACTTATAACTTATACTCTGGGAGGAACAACCATGTTGCAAACTCTAGGGGGGCCCGACCGCGGATCGACCACCAGCACACCACGCTGGGTGAAGGTGTTTGGGATCATCGTCATCGTCCTGCTCCTGTTGTTTGTCATCCTGCACCTCACCGGCGGTGGCTTTAGTGGCCACAGACCGCCCATAGAACACGGGGGGCATCAGCCATGACCATGACACCCCACCTCCGCAAGTTCGCGCTCACTGCGCATGTCACTTTCTCGGTCAGCTGGCTCGGCGCGGTCGCTGGTTTCCTAACTCTCTCTGTCGCCGGTCTGACCAGCCAGGATGCTCAGATGGTGCGAGCCGCCTATCTTGCGATGGAGTTGACCGCCTCGTACGTCATCGTCCCGTTGAGCCTCGCCTCGCTGCTAACCGGGCTTGTCCAGTCACTAGGTACCAAGTGGGGGTTGTTCCGGCACTATTGGATTCTGGCGAAACTTCTGATAACCATCCTTTCCACCATCGTCTTGCTGGTGCATATGCAGCCAATTAGCTACATGGCAGAGGTAGCGGCAGAGACGACATTGTCCAGTGCCGATCTCCGCCAGCTGCGAATCCAACTCGTGGCCAACGCCGGTGCCGCCCTGCTGGCGTTGCTCGTGGCCACGACGCTGTCGGTGTACAAGCCGCGGGGCATGACCCCGTACGGGCGGCGTATGCAGCACGAGCCCTCAATGAGAAAATTATTATTACAACGCGCGACAGAAGAGGATACGCACATGGCTGACCCGTTCTCTTACCCCGACTCCAACGGCGACACCAGCGACGACATCGGTGTAGGGCCCGACCGCGGATCAACCAGTACACCACGCTGGGTGAAGGTGTTTGGGATCATCGTCATCGTCCTGGTCCTACTGTTTGTCATCCTGCATCTCACCGGCGGTGGTCTTGGTGGCCACACACCGCCCTCATGAGCTTTGCCACAGGATCCATGCTCATCACGCACTTGGAGTTGCGAACCGATGGATGGCGTTCAACCCGAGAAAGGAAATGAAACGCTGTACGTCATTCGGGAAATCTTTCAGCGGTACCATTCTGGCCGCTCAAAACCTGAAAAGCGGTTCCGCCGAGGAATTGAAGAAGCTCATCGCGCCGATCATCGAACTGGGTTTTCCGATCATCGGCATCGTGACGGACGGGCAACAGTCCATCCGGATGGCCATGGAGTCAGACGCATGACCGGGTTACGAAGCTGGAATGAATACATTCCAGCGGCGAAACGGACGTGTTTGTCGACTATGCACTCCAGCTAGAAGATATTGAGAAAAGGCTCCAAAGCGTTGATTACCAGTCATTTCAAGCTGAACGCCAACGTTGGGCCTTTCGATTGTCGGAAGGGGCCAAACGAAGACGATTCAGAAGCAATTCCGAATAAAACCTTCAAAAAAAGGAAAACATGTATTGTATGTTAATTGGTCAGTCGTAGAAAAAAACGAACTGATGTTTGTAACATTATACCAAACATCAGTTCTTATATAAAGCTTATCGTTTGAATATTGTGGAAGTGCGTTGCTTTCTACTTCTGAAGTTTGGCTCGATTATATTATCGTAATTACTCTAATAGGTATTACGATCCTTCTTCAGCAATCAGTTTTTTAAAGTGTCCCTTGACTTCCTGCTCTCTAAAAACAGCTGGCTTATTTAAATACCGTTCCAGTCTGTTCATACTTGGTACCCGCCCATATGATAAAGCAAGTCTAAACACTGTGGTTACTTCCCGATTAATCTTATCTAATCGTTTCCTTTTTTGATTATTTAGGTATTGTTTTCTCTTTGCTGCCTGTGTTTTGCATAGTGACGGAAAATGGTTGTACAATGTTTTTTTGTTGCCTCCGACTACATCAGCCATGGCCTGTACATGGAGATATCCTGTCGACATGTCCCTTACTACATTCTTCACTAATTTTTGAATCTCAAATAGAGGCCTTTTAGTTATTTTTACATTCGTCTTTTTAATTCTCTTTGAAAATATAACGGGAAAATGATCGCGCTTATTATAACCTTTATAAAAATCAACAATGTCAATTCCGTACTTATTGCAAATACGAATTACCTCAGAGATTGGAAGAAGATTTTTACCTCTAAACCAACCCCAAAAGGTCGTTTTGGGTACACCTAATTTTCGTGCTGAATGCGCTACGCTTGAATTCTCATCAGTAACAATATTTCTTAAAGAAGTAATTATGCCGTCCTTAACCGGTACGCTAATGTTCTTTAGCAATCGTTCCACCATCATTGCCTTGATGCGGGATTCATGATCAAGTATATTTAGATTACTTGTTCTTCCCTTCCCCAGCCAAGTATTACAGTGTGAACAAAAACCCGGAGAACTTCGACGATCCATTACTAGATTTCTTCTTGAACAATTTGGACAGCGCTCCACTAACAAAGTATTATGCTTTCTGCAAACAGAAACTGCTTTAATTAACCAAATTAATGGCTCATACACAGGTGAATTTGTATTCACCATATCCTCAAAACAAACCGGACACCATGCTTTGTTTGTTCTTAACAGGCCGCGTTGAGGGATGACGTTAGCGAACCTAAGCAATGTCAAAAATTCTAGATTAGAATTACCGGTTAATTCGTTTAGCATAATTGAAAACTCTTTAGCGCCGGTAGATACTCCATTAATCATATGGGCTGAATCATAGAACCCATTACCACCTCGTTTGGAAATTTCATGTAAGTAATGTTTGTTAAGATATGGTGTGAATACATCAGCGAAAATTTTTCCGATTGTCGTTCGATGCTCCACCGCTAATCTAGCTATATAACCAGAAAGACTTTCTACCATAGAAGTCCCTATCCCGATGGGCTTAAGCGAAAAGAGTTTAGAAGTATTTTGAATACCTAAATCGACTTCTTCGCACCAGCTTTGAAAGTTAATATATGCCCTCATCGCCGGAATCCCCTATAAAATTCTTACTTGTCACTGTCTTTGTGTATTTCCTTTTGACATTTTTGAAGCATTCAATAGCTTCATAATAATCCGTTAACCTCTTACCTTCATAAGGTGTAATAATAACCATTCTGCAAAGTTCCCCGGACTCTGAGTTGCCAATTATAATTGATGACGTGTCCTCCGGTTGATACAAAATCGTCAGATTCTTGTCCCCCTGAAATGAATGGCTGAACCATTGTTCTTTTATTGCTCGTCGGCAAGTATAGATCCTGTTGTTAAATACAATTCCTGCAGGCGTAATTGATGCCATCCCGGTGTTATACAATTTTCCCACCCACAATCATTATCAATATTTCGATATTTATATAATAATTTATCGTATTAGTGATATTAATGATAACTTTATGGTTGGGGTACCAATAATTAGGGCTTGCTGAACGG
>NZ_JBCNFP010000019.1:0-15720 GCF_050481165.1 Paenibacillus cisolokensis | reverse complement strand
TAAGTTTGTCACGGATTCAGGTTTTCTCCTTATAGGCAGGAAGAACCAGGTAAAGCGTAGAATCCCAATGATGATAAGGATTTACATTCTATATGCCACGATAGGAGATATAGCATGACGGATAAAGTGATTCGGCTCTTTAAAATACTTCTCGCCATTCAATCCAATCCGGGGATTTCGGCCAAGGAGCTGGCGGACAAATGCGAGACAACGGATCGTACGATTTATAGGGACATGCGGATTTTGGACTTGATCGCACCGATTACAAACGAGGGTTACGGAAAAGGGTACCGTTTTGTCGGTAATTTCGCCATGTACCCGCTGAATTTCACGGAGCAGGAAGCGTTGGTGTTCTCTGTCCTGCCCTCCGTGTTGGACACCAGCAAATTGCCTCCAGGCTTTGAATCCGCCTACGACAAGGTGATGGCTACCCATGTGAAAGAAACCCGGAAGCGGTACGATACACTGGAAAATGTCGCAGACATGATCCAAATGGGCACCCCGGCTTATCGGGAGAACAGTGCCAACTTCTTGCTGCCCATCATGGAAGCGACTATCGCCAGTAAGACGATCAGGGCTGTTTACCATACCCAGAGCCGGAATGAATTGACGGAGCGCCAAATTGATCCGTACTATTTGGTCCCGCGGGATCAACGGTTTTACTTGATCGGCTATTGTCATTCCAAGCAGGACATTCGCACGTTTCGTATAAGCCGTTTCCGCCATGTAGAGTTGACAAGTAATCGATTCGACAAGGGTGATTTTAACATTGCTCAGTATATGAAGCATACCTGGTCGATTGAACGCGGGGATTCTTTAATCACTTTTAAGATTAAATTCCATCCGGATGTCGCCCGCTATGTGAAGGAAGAAGAATTGTTCGTGAGACCGAAGATGACCGATCTGCCGGACGGCAGCTTATTATTCGAGGTCACCGTCAACCACGAGCGGGAGTTTATGAATTGGGTGGTTCAGTACGGACCTTCAGCGGAGATTTTAGAGCCTGCATCTGTCCGGGAAAAGTTTAAGGAACAGCTACAGCGTTGGGGACAGTTGTATGGGCAGTAAGGTGCTGTTGTTGAAAGATAGACGAAAGGAAGGTGTCCCTTTTGAAAATAGCAGGCACGTTTCTAGAACGTTTATATGATGCAATCCGTAGAGAGCCATTTCGCCGCAAAATTGTTATTGCTCCTTCCTACATCGAAGGACAGTCCTGGTTGATGCGAATATGCCGGGAATTAGGGCCGGTTATGAATGTGGAAGTCCAAACGGTTCAATCCTTTGTAAGAAGTCAGGTTCAGTTCTCCCTGTATCAACAAGGGCTGACTTTAATCGGGGAACAGCGGTCCTTTTGGATTATCCATCATGTCATGGAACAAATGGCTTCCAAGCCGGATTCCTACATCGCGGTGGATCAAGTAAAGCCTGGTATTGCCATGCATGTTCACCAAGCCATTATGGATCTGCGCCGTGCCGGAGTGAGTGCGGGGGAGCTTCGAGACGACCACTTTATGAGCCAGCAAAAAGGCAGCTATGTCAGAAAGGTGTTGTCAGCGTATGAGCGCTTTCTGAATCAGCGGAGCTGGATCGATTTCCCCGGCCTTTTGTCGCATATACCAACCCAATTGCCGGAAAACGTGGAGCTTATTCTGCCAGACCCTATGCCGCTTTCACCGGTTTCCGCTCGAATGCTGGAGCGGTTGTCAAACGGACGGATGACGAGGATTATAGCGGTTTCTTCCTTCACTGACGTCCAATCCACAATGCCGTTCGGAAAGGTTCAGTTCTATCATGCGACCGGAAGGCTGGCGGAGGTTCGCGAAGCATTGAGACGCATTATTCAGGGCCGGATGCCATTGGATGAAGTGGAGATGATCGTACCGGATGAAGAATATGCGTTGGTTATTTCGACCATGTGTGCTTCTTTCGGTATTCCCTGTTCCTATGCAGACGGGCTGCCTGTGATTACATCCGGAATGGGAAGAGCCGCACATTTTCTGCTGAACTGGTTGGAGTCCGGTTATCAGGTGCGGCAGCTCGTATTGATGCTGCAGCAGCAATTGATCACGTTCTCCGATCGTGACCAAGGAATAACGAATGCGGATTGTATTCGAGCCCTGGAGAAAAGCGGAATCGGCTGGGGGAAAGAACGGTATATCAAGTTGCTGGGGTCGGGGCATGTTCGGTTCCAAGGGGATGCAGATGAAAGACCCGAAGAACGGGAGCGGACGGAACAACAACAGCGGGATGACGACATCAAGAAGCATCTGACAAACCTCCTGGGAGAATTGTTTCCAGACGAAGCGGCGCTCTCATCTCCTAAGGGAATCTGGGGATGGCTCGTTAACATCTTGGATAGATTTGGTGTATGCGGAACGGAAGAGGATGCGATCGTCCTGCAAGAAATGAAAGGTATCGCTAAAGAACTGCAGGAATGTCCTGTTCCGGACTCGATGCCGTTTCAGCAAATGTTCTTGTATGCCCGAGACATGCTGCAGGAACTTCGAGTCGGGGTGCAACGGTTACCCAAGCCCGGATTCCTGTACATATCGAGTTTGGCGAACGGGGGGATCAGCGGGAGAAAACATACGTTTCTTCTCGGGATGGATGAACAGTCGTGGTCCGGGAATATCAGGCAAAATCCCATGCTTCTCGATGAAGAGTGCAGACGGATCGGTGCCGGGCTTCAAACAGCCGTGCAGAGACAAAGAGATCGGCAACGCCTTCGTGATGGTCGGCTTGGGATGATAAGCGGCAATATCACATTTAGCTTCTCGTCGTATGACTTGGCAGAAGGAGCGACAGCAAGCCCGGCTTTTCAACTTCTACAGGTATTCCGAAAAGTATCCGGAGAAACGAATGCGGACTATGAGATGTTGCACCGAAGCTTAGGCGAACCTGTCGGGTATTTGGATGTAGAGCAGCCATCCTCTACTGAGCTAAATGGACTGCCATTGGACGCCTTTCATTACGTCTTCCGACAAATCCATGCGAATGTAAACCTTATGAGGGACCGGCAATCCTTCATCGAATCGGTCTATCCCTCGCTTCGTCAAGGCAGACTTGCACTCGAGGCACGCGGCAGCTCGCAAGTGACGGAGCATGACGGATATATAGCGGGGGATGAATGGGCTGATTATTGGAAAGGCCGGGACGAACGGACGCTTAGCGCAAGTCAATTGGAGAAGTACGCGGAATGTCCGATGCGATACTTTTTCCAATATGTGCTCAGGATTCGCGTGAAAGATCAGGTGACTTTTGACCGTACCTCCTGGCTGAAGCCGAATGAAAGAGGCTCGCTGCTGCACGAGGTTTATCGTCGTTATATGACGGAAGTCAGCGCAAGTAAAGCCGTGCCTATTACACACGATCATGCCCGTTTGCTTCGTATTGCGGAGGAGACGATTCTCTCGTATGCCGAGCGGATTCCGGCACCGAGCCCTCATGTGTTTGAGAGGGAACGGCAAGCGATGCTCCGGGATGTGGACGTGTTCTATCGCATGGAATTGCAGGCTAAGACGGCCCCCCGGTTTTTCGAACAAGAGCTCATCGTGGACGGCCAGCCGTTGCACCTTGAGCTTGGCGAGGACATGGCTATTACGCTGCGCGGGATCGTCGACCGGATCGATCAAGTTGCGCCGCATCAATATCGAATTATCGACTATAAGACCGGCAGTCCTCGGCCTTACAAGGAAAATGGCATGTTCGCAGGCGGCACGCAGCTGCAACATGCGCTTTACGCAATGGGGACGGAGCTTTGGATGCGGCAAACGGGTGTGGATTCAGAAGCAAAAGTGCTTGAAGCGTCTTACGTATTTCCAAGCGAACGGGGGCACGGGCAAGTGATTGCACGCCCGCAAACCGAACGGAATCGAGTCACCGCGGTGATCCGAGGAATCCTTTCGTCGATGGAACAGGGTTTGTTTATTCCCGCTTCAAATCCTGTGGTCTGCCGATATTGCGACTATGCGACTGTATGCAGAGAGCACGCAGAGATGATGGCCGATAAGCGAAAGGACGAAGTGAATTCGGAGCTACTGCACACGCTGCTGGAGGTGGAGAACATTGAATGAACCATCCGATCAACAAGCTAGAAAGAGGATAGTGGAAGAGCTTGATACAACTTTTCTGGTAGAAGCCGGTGCAGGCTCGGGCAAGACAACCAGCTTGGTCGGCAGATTGCTGGCACTCATCGAGTCCGGAACGGCGAAGATGGAGCATATTGCGGCGATCACCTTTACGAATAAAGCGGCGGATGAGATGAAGGAGCGTTTCCGTATTGCTTTGGAGCGGAAAGCGGCTGATGTTGAAGGCGAAACTAGAGAACGAATGGAAGAAGCTTTGGCCAATCTGGACCAAATCTTCATTGGAACGATCCATGCGTTCTGTTCCTCCATGCTTCGGGAGCGTCCGATTGAGGCCGGATTGGACCCTTCTTTCGAAGAAATGGATGATGAAATGAATCGTGCGTTCCACGATCAATGCTGGGACGAATATCTGATTCAGCTGCAGGAGGGAGATAGTGAAGCACTTGCCTCCTTTACCGAGGTGGGAATCGACGTCAGCATCCTGAAGAATGTCTATGATCGGGTATCTATTTTTACGGATCTCCAAATCCCTTGCGAACCGGTTCATCGTCCTGATTTCAACCTCATCCGACTCTCCTTGCTTCCCATGATTGAAGAAGCCAACAGGTTTCTACCGACAGCTGAACCGGAAAAAGGGTGGGATAATCTTCAGGCAAAACTGCGTACTGCTAATCGTATGCTGCGGTTGTCGAATGAGCAAGACGATATGTTGATGCTAACACTTGCGAAGATGTTTGACTTCAAACTGGATGTGAAGCAGTACAAATGGACGGATAAGAAGCAAGCCAAAGCCATATCCGAACGATTTCACGATTGGCAAATCACGGTCCTATTCCCCTTCCTTCAATCGTGGCGGGAATATCTGTATCCGAAAGTCATTCAATTTGTCCTGCCTGCATTGGATTATTGCAGAGAACGGCGATTGCAGGCAGGGAAGCTGAACTTTCAGGATCTGCTGATGAATGCCTGCCGTCTTCTGCGTGATTACCCGGAAGTTCGCGCGTTTTTCGCCGGGCGCTACCAACGGCTTATGGTCGACGAATTTCAGGACACCGACCCGGTCCAAGCGGAAATGATGTTTCTCTTAACGGGGGCCGGCGATGATCCGAATGAACGGAATTGGCGGAAGCTTACTCCAAAGCCGGGTTCCTTGTTCCTCGTGGGAGACCCGAAACAGTCCATCTATCGTTTCCGCCGTGCGGATATTTCCATCTATAACGAGGTGAAATCGCGGATTCAAGCATGTGGAGATGTGCTTCACTTGACCAGCAATTTCCGATCCGTCGATGCGATCGGCGATTTTGTGAACGGGCAATTTGTCGGCAAGCTTCCCGTCCGGGAAACCGATGTTCAAGCGGCGTATGTCCGGATGGAAACGAATATACCGAATCCAAAGGGGAATAAGCGCGCGGATCACGGGGTTTATGCACTCACTTACCCGAAAATTCCCGGAGGCAAGGATGAAGTGGCGGCGGTTGACGCACAGCGTATTGCCGCATACATCGCGTGGGCTTGCCGCGACGGAAATTTGCTTATTCAGGAGCGGGATGGCGCATCCTGGGTGCTCAGAGAGGCGCAGCCCAGCGATTTTCTTATATTGACAAGAACGAGGCATTATTTGCATCTCTACGCAGAAGAATTGGAGAAGCGGGGCGTTGCTGCGGAAACTGTCGGAAGCTCCGCTCTATACCCCGAGCTTCATACGCTGGGACAATTGGCCCTCTACCTGGCCGATCCGTCCGATCAAGTGGCGATGCTGAGCGTCTTGCGCGGACCTCTATTCGGGATTAGCGACAAGGAACTAATGGCGTATCGTGCTCTAGGGAATGTGTGGTCTATCTATCGGCTGCCTGAGGAGTCAGCTGAACAGGGTAGTCAAGTTGTCGCTGCATGCCGTAAATTGCGGGAATATGCCGATTGGGTGAAAGAAATGCCTGCATGGTCAGCCTTGTATTGCATTCTGGAGGATACCGGTCTTTTGCCTTATTCCACGGTGCAAGAAGCTGGAGCAAATCGGTCTGGAACACTGCTTAAGATGTTGGAGCGATTGCAGCGTGACGCCATGCTCGCATCGGATTGGCATGAACTGGCGCATGCGATTTCGGCCATTCGGGAGAGCCAAGGTATGGAAACCGCCAGTCTTTACACAGGCAAAGGGCAAGCGGTACGGATCATGAACGTGCATAAGGCAAAAGGGCTTGAAGCGCCTATCGTGTTTCTCGCTTGTCCTTGCGGGGAGAAGGATCATGACGCCGACCAGTTTGTTGATCGTTCGGAGGCTGAGGCCGCGGGCTATTTCCTGATCCAGCAATCGAAAGGGTTTCAGAAAGATACGATTGCTCAGCCGGTCGGCTGGGAAGCGATGAGCGTGCGGGAGCGTGCATTCATGCTCGCGGAGCGGGATCGGCTTCTTTACGTCGCGGCGACGCGGGCCAAGCAAATGCTAGTCGTCAGTCTCTACCCCAAACAACCTGCCAAGTGCCCGTGGAGTTCACTCATGGATGGGATGGAGCTAATCCGGGAGTTGGATGTTCCGGAATCGGATGTTCAAACAGATGAGTATGATCGGGAACTTGATGGAGATATTGTAATTGGGACAACTTCATCTGGTTTATCCGGGTCCGAAGCCTCATCCATTGATCTAGGTGCTTACTTGGCCCAGAGAGAGCAGGTGTTCCATCAACTGCGCCAACCGACTTATGCCGAATCAACCGTTACCGGGCTGACGAAGAGCATGAGCGACACGCCGGAATGGTCAGCCACTGGGAGGGGCCAATCTTTCGGCAGCGTGATCCATAAGGGGCTTGAAGCAGTTGGAAAAGGTCTTCCGATGAGCGAATTGCCTGTATACGTTCAATACCTCTGCCAGACCGAAGGAGTATCAGAGAAGGACGCGACTGATGCCCTGCCTATTATTCATGAAGTTCTAGACAGTGAACTCTGGCAGCGTAGTCTGAGAGCGAAGCAGCGATTGTTTGAAATCCCGATTATGATGGTTCAGAGCAATGGGGAGACAATGTCTTATCCCGCAACCGAGCAAACGATGTCGGAAACAGCTGCCGCGGAATTGACGCATCAGTCCAATAACGGCGGCAATCTCTTGGTGAAGGGTGTAATAGATTTCGCTTTCGAAGAGGAAGATGGCTGGGTGATCGTCGACTTCAAAACGGATCAATTGGATGAGAGCAAATTGGAGCAGTTTGTTCGGTTTTATGCGCCGCAAGTGCAGGCTTATGCTAAGGCCTGGTCTGAGACGTTCGGTTATCGGATGAATGAAGCTGGATTGTATTTTGTTAGTTTGCAGAAACATGTCATATTAGGACAGTCCGTAGTATAATTAGACAAGAATCTACATGCAGAGGAGATCGTTATGATTACAGGTGAATTAAGGCAAAAAGTAGACCGGATTTGGGAGACATTTTGGACCGGCGGAATCACTAACCCATTAAGTGTGATCGAACAGTTTACATATTTGTTGTTCATTAAAGGACTGGACGAAGCGGAAACGCGTAAGGAAAATGAATCCGTGCTGCTGTCGTTACCTTTTACCGGATTATTTCCAAGTGACAAGCAACACTTACGCTGGAGTCAATTTAAATTGTTCGATCCTCAGCGGATGTATGATGTTGTCTCGAACGAAGTGTTTCCTTTCATCAAGACGCTTCACGGAGATAAGGATTCAGCCTATGCCAAATACATGGGTGATGCCATCTTTATGATCCCGACTCCGAATATGCTTGTACGCATTGTCGAAGGCATCGATACGATTGACATGAAGGATAGAGATACTAACGGGGATTTGTATGAGTATCTGCTATCCAAGGTAGCTACAGCTGGAACGAACGGACAGTTCCGGACTCCGAGACACATTATCGAAATGATGGTTGCTTTGATGAAACCGACGCCTGAAGATATTATTTGTGACCCGGCTGCTGGTTCGGCGGGATTTCTCGTTGCCGCGGGAGAATATTTGCGGAAACATCATGCAGACCTATTCCTGGTTCAGGGATTGAAAGAGCATTTCAATAATCATATGTTCTATGGTTTTGATATGGACCGTACGATGCTTCGTATCGGTGCCATGAATATGCTGCTTCATGGAGTGGATAACCCGAATATCGAATACCGTGATTCCTTGAATGAAAACAATACCGACAAGGACAAATATACACTAATCTTAGCCAATCCGCCGTTTAAAGGGTCGCTTGATGCGGATGCGGTAGCAGCGGATCTATTGCGTGTGACCCGTACAAAAAAGACGGAGTTGCTGTTCCTTGCCCTCTTCCTTCGAATGCTCAAGGTCGGTGGTCGCTGCGCTTCCATTGTGCCCGATGGAGTCTTGTTCGGTAACAGTACAGCTCATAAAGATATTCGCAAGGAGATCGTCGAGAATCACAAGCTGGAAGCTATTATATCGATGCCAAGCGGTGTGTTTAAGCCCTATGCCGGGGTGTCGACAGCCATTATGATCTTCACCAAGACAGGTGCTGGCGGGACGGATCACGTATGGTTCTATGATATGAAAGCGGACGGTTATTCGCTTGATGACAAGCGGAATCCGATTGATACGAACGATATACCAGATATTATCGAGCGGTTCGGCAATAAGGATGCTGAGAAGGAGCGTAAACGCACTGAGAAGTCTTTTCTGGTTCCGGTTGATGAGATTCGGAACAATGCCTATGACCTCAGCATTAATCGCTATAAGGAAACAGAGTATGAGGAAATTCAGTACGAGGACCCGAAGGTCATACTCGCTTCGATCAAGCAACTCGAGAAGGAAATAGTTGAAGGTCTTGAGGAACTGGAGGAGTTGTTGGGGTGAGAGTTAAACGGATTGGAGATTTATTTACGATATCTAAAGGAAAAAAATATGATGAAACTCAATTAAATGATTCAAACGAAATGGTTCGATATTTACAGATTGAAGACCTACGAAATGATAAAAATATTAAAATGGTAAACAGAATTGATAATGGTGTATACGTAACAAGTAATGATGTATTGATTGCATGGGACGGTGCCAATGCGGGTACGATTGGTTATAATCTCACAGGGATTATAGGCAGTACATTAGCCGTATTAAGACCACGGGATTCCAATAACTATATCCCTTATATAGCAAAGTTTCTTCGATCAAAGAGTTTATTCCTAAGAGAAAATTGTACTGGGGCGACAATTCCACATATTCAAAAAAAAGTTTTAGAAGATATTGAAGTTCCTTTACCTTCGTTTGAGCAACAAAAAGAAATTGCATATATTCTAGACAAAGCTGAGGCCATAATCGACAAACGCAAACAAGCAATAGCCAAGCTTGATGAATTAGTTCAAGCTGTGTTTTTGGATATGTTTGGTGATCCAGCAACAAATCAAAAAGGTTATCCTAAAGGTACAATAAAAGATTTGATTATCGAAGCTAACTACGGAACTAGTAAAAAAGCAAATGAAGGTACGGGTCAATTTCCGTACTTGCGTATGAATAATATTACTTATCAAGGTTATATGGACTACAGTAATCTTAAATATATTGATTTGGACGATAAGGAGCAGGAGAAGTACCTGGTACAAAAGGGTGATTTACTCTTTAATCGTACAAACAGTAAAGAATTAGTTGGAAAGACGGCCGTTTTTGATAGTGATGAAAAAATGGCTATTGCTGGATATATAGTTCGAGTAAGGACAAATGACATAGGCAATCCTTATTTTATTTCAGGTTACTTAAATTCAAAGCATGGTAAGAAAGTATTACAAGAAATGTGTAAAAATATTATTGGGATGGCCAATATTAACGCGCAGGAATTGCAAAACATCGCTATTTTAATTCCACCAAGGGAACTGCAAGATAGTTATGAAAGAAAGTTTAAAGCAATCCTTGAAGAAAAGAAAAAACACCTCGCACAACTTCAACAACTAGAAACCAACTTCCAAGCACTACTTCAAAAAGCTTTCAAGGGCGAATTGACAGTGAAGGATGGTGTAACGGTCTAGATGGGCGATGTGCAGCTAACGAATTTTGGATTTCTCAGTGAAAATAAAACGTATGTCAGCTTTGCTGGCGCATGTATGGAGGCAGAAAAGGCGTTGGTCGTCAGTCCCGCGACCAGCGCTATTCTCAGCCGTAGGGCTCTGGAGCTTGCTGTCAAATGGCTGTTTACCTACGATAGCGACTTGAAGGTCCCTTATCAAGACAATCTGTCAAGCTTGATTCACGATGTAACTTTTCTCCGCGTAATCGATCAGTCCATGCTACCACAGTTGAAATATATTACGAAGCTAGGAAATGTCGCCGTGCATTCCAATGCAACGATCAGCCGTGGCGAAGCGATCCTTTCCCTTCGCAACCTGTTTAACTTCATCAGCTGGATCGACTATTGCTATTCGGTCGAATATACCGCAAGAAGCTTTGATGAAAAACTCCTGATGGAAGAGAACAAGCAACAAGAAAAAGTTAGGCCTCAGGAGCTGCAGGATTTATACGACCGTTTAGGTTCAAAAGACCGTAAGCTGGAAGATCTGATCAAAGAAAATGAAGAGCTTCGGAAGCTGCTGACCGAGCGCAAGGCGCAGAACACGCAGGAGTACAACTTTGTTCCGGATAAAATCAGCGAGTTCGAGACTCGCAAACGTTACATCGATCTCGAGCTTAAGCTGGCCGGATGGACATTCCAGAAAAATGTACTGGAAGAGTTTGAAGTACAAGGCATGCCAAACGGCCAAGGGATCGGTTATGTCGATTACGTGTTATTGGGTGAGAACGGGAAGCCGCTTGCCGTCGTGGAAGCGAAACGGACCAGCGCAGATCCCAATGTGGGCAAGCAGCAAGCGAAGCTCTATGCGGATTGTTTGGAGCAGCGGTATGGACAGCGTCCGTTGATTTATTATACCAATGGATTTGTAATAAATTTCTGGGATGATCTTCACTATGCCAGTCGGCAAGTATCTGGTTTCGCCAGTCAGGATGAGCTGCAGTTGCTCGTCAACCGGCGCTCGATCCGTAAACCGTTGCAGGAAGTACAAATCAACAACTCCATTGTAAATCGCCCTTATCAGCATGAAGCAGTCCTTTCGGTTTGTGATGCATTAAATAAAGGACAGCGGACCGCTTTGCTTGTCATGGCGACCGGAAGCGGTAAAACACGCACTGCGAGCGCCATTGTTGATGTGCTGAGCCGATATAATTGGGTTAAGAATGTGCTGTTTCTTGCGGATCGTACAACGCTTGTTCGCCAAGCCAAAAACAGCTTCAGCCAGTATTTGCCCGACATGACACTGTGCAACCTGCTTGACAGCAAGGACAATCCGGAGACGGCAAGAATTGTTTTTTCCACTTACCCGACGATGATGAATGCCATCGACGAGGTCAAGCGGAAGGACGGCAAAAAGCTGTTTACGGTTGGTCATTTTGACTTGATCATCCTTGATGAATCGCATCGAAGCGTCTATAAGAAATATAAGGCCATATTCGATTATTTTGATGCTATCCTGCTGGGCTTGACGGCAACTCCCAAAGATGAAGTCGACAAAAACACATATGACGTGTTCCGTCTGGAAAATGGTGTTCCAACCTTTGCCTATGAACTAGAGCAAGCAGTCAAGGAAGGATATTTGGTGGATTACCGTACCGTGGAAACAACAACCAAGATCATGGACGACGGCATCCGCTACGATGATCTGTCCGAAGAGGAAAAAGAGCAATACGAAGAAGTGTTGCTGGAGGATGAAGAAGAGGAGCCGCGGGATATTGATAGTGCAGCGATTAACGAATGGTTGTTTAACCAGGATACGATAGACCGTGTGCTGCAGTTTGTTATGGAGCGGGGCTTGAAGGTAGAAGGCGGAGATAAGCTGGGCAAGACCATCATATTTGCCAAAAACCATCGGCATGCAGTTGCAATTGTAGAGCGGTTCGATAGCCTGTATCCTGAATTAAAGGGGCATTTTGCACGGGTCATTGATATCAAAACGAATTATTATCAATCTCTGATTGATGATTTTTCCATTTGGAACAAGCTTCCTCAAATTGCTGTTTCCGTTGATATGCTCGATACAGGCGTAGACATCCCTGAGGTTGTCAATCTGGTATTCTTCAAGAAAGTTCGCTCGAAGTCGAAGTTTTGGCAGATGGTGGGCCGAGGGACACGGTTGTGTAAAGATCTACATGGTATTGGTGAGGACAAGCAGGAATTCCTGATCTTTGATTTCTGCCGTAACTTTGAGTATTTCCGGGCCAATCCGAAAGGGAAGGATACCGATATTGCCGAGACCTTATCGGAAAAATTGTTCAATGTTCGTACTCAGATTGTACGTGAACTTCAACAACTGCGTTATCAGGAACCCGAATATATAGAACATCGCACGGAATTGGTGAAATTGTTGAAGGATAGCGTGAGTGCGCTAAATGAGGAGCATTTTCGCATCAGACAGCATATCCAGTATGTCCATAAGTATAAAAATGACGCTACATGGCGCTCCTTAACCGATACTGATATGGGGGATTTGAAGGAGTATATTGCTCCTCTTGTCGTTTCTTTAGACCATGACGAATTAGCAAAGCGGTTTGACTATATGATGCTGATCATCGAATTGGCTAAGCTTCAGGGAACACAATCGGTGAAGCCGCTTCGCAAAGTCATGGAGACGGCAGAAAAACTCTCCAAGTTGGGTACGATTCCTCAAGTCGTCGCACAGCGACATGTCATAGAGAAGGTCTTGACGACAGAGTTCTGGGAAGAAGCGGACATCTTCGAAATGGAGAAAGTTCGTGTTGCTTTACGGGATCTCATTAAATTCCTGGAACGGGAAACACAACAAATCTATTATACGAACTTCAAAGATGAATGGCTTGCTGTAGAGGAAAGTAGAGGCTTCTATAACACCAATGACCTGCAAAATTACCGTAAAAAGGTCAACCAGTATTTACAAACGAACAAGGATCAAATCGCTATCTATAAATTGCGCAACAACAAACCGATCACGAAACAAGATCTGGAGACGCTTGAACATATTCTATGGGCAGAACTCGGAACCAAAGAAGATTATGAGCGGGAATATAAAGACTTACCGGTAACGAAGCTTGTACGGACGGTCGTAGGGCTCGACCAGGAAGCCGCGAATGAAGCATTCACGGTATTCCTGCAGGAAAACCGTCTGAATGTCCATCAACTACGGTTTGTGAAGCTGATTATCGATTATGTAGTGAAAAACGGTATTCTTGAAAAATCCGTACTCCAAGAGGAGCCATTCCGCTCGGTCGGCAGTATCACGGAACTGTTTAGTAATAATCTGGACGATGCACGAGCAATTATCGGTATTATTGATACCATCAACAAGAATGCAGAGGTAGTTGGAGCGTAGATCAAGTCCTAATTTGTGTATAAATTCCATAAGCATGGCGCCGATTAGCCGAATCACGGACTCCCGGTTGGGAAAGCTTCGCTTGATGCAGATAGCATGGTTGCGTCTGTGCTTACAATAAATTGTTCATACAAAGAACCTGAAGGAGCTTTTTTTCTGCTTCATTCGGGTTCTTTCTCTTTGATGAAGACAGATTATAAGTTTATTGAAAACATCATGCAGTTGTGTTAGGACAATTGTCCGGCGGAATAAGGTGTATTGAGGTGAGGAATATGGTGCGAATGTCGACAATCAAAATTGTATACGTCCCTCAGTCTTCCGCGGTTCCAAAACCCTCAAGCTCCTTGTCCGCCAACGAAGCCAAAAGTGCAGTAATCGACTATATCTTAAAACGATTGATCTTGGAACCGACTGAATAAGCCGGTTTTTTTGTTGCTTGGGATATAAATACATGGTTTTATAAGCAAGGGTCAGAAGGGAGCATATTTCATGTACACCGCGATCTACTCCAGGGTTTCTACGGGTATGCAAGCGTCGGAAGGCACCAGCCTGGATGCGCAAGTTGAGATTTGCTTTCGAAAAGCCAGAGACATGGGGCTTTCAGAAGGAATGCTAAAAGTATATCGTGAAGAGGGATTTACGGGCGAGGACATCGACCGTCCGGCGATGAATGAATTAAGGCAGGATGTCGCGCAAGGGATCATCAATCGGTTGATTGTTACTCATCCCGACCGTTTAACCAGAGATTTGACCGATAAATTAATCCTCTGCCGCGAACTGGAGAGAAGTGATGTTGAACTTGTTTTCGTTGATACGGAGTACCGAAATACTCCGGAGGGGCAGCTGTTTTTCAATCTCATGAGTTCGATTGCTCAATATGAGTTGTCCTTAATTAAAAAACGGACCGTTCGCGGTAGACTCAAAGTGGTGGAGAAAGAGAAAAAAATTATGCCGATGAGGGTGGCTCCATACGGATATGACCTTCACGAGCATACGTTGGTGATAAACGAAGAGGAAGCCGAATTCGTGCGCAAAATGTATCATTGGTATGTCTACGATCATTATACGTTCAGGGAGATCGGGGAACGATTGTATTCGCTCGGAGCCGTGCCGAAACGCGGTGAAAGCCGAAATTGGAGCGCCAGTTCTATTCGGCGTGTGTTAACATCGGAAGTGTATATCGGCAAGTATTATTATAATCGGCGGGAAACACGTAAAATTCGGGGAGAAAAAACAAAGAACGGGAATCCGAAGAAAACTTATAAGTTCCGCGATGAAAATGACTGGATCCTGGTCGAGGTCCCTCCCATCATTGATCCGCAATTATTTGCATTGGCGCAAGCGCAGAAAGAGAGAAATATGAAGAAATCTGGAAATGTCAAATATGATTACTTATTGAAATCAATGATTCGTTGCGGACATTGTGGCCGGATGTGGCAAGCAACGACTTACACGGGTCGAGTCCAGAAAGAAACGGGAGAAAAGATCCGTTACACCTGTTATCGGTGTCCCAATAAATTCCCAAAGAAGTATGGCGAAGGCGTGGAAAAGTGTCCGACTCAAACGCTGCGCGCCGATATGCTCGATGATTACGTATGGCGGCTAATCTTGGAAACACTGTCCAACCCCGATGATTATATCGAAAGGCTACACAGCCGATCGCAAGAAATTCATCAGGAGTTGCGGTCTGCCGCGGACCAAATCAAACGGCAAATCGAGCAAAAAGAAAAGGAAAAAGAAAAAATTAAAGTCATGTTTAAGCGGGAAGTCATCGACGAGCAAGAGATGTTAAGCGAAATGCAGCACATTAATGCCGGGCTAAAGTCGTTGCAACATGAACTCGCTGGCTACGAGAAGCAATGTTCTGAACTGTTGGAGACAGAACGTAATGCATCCCGGACGCTTGAGCTTACGCAATTCATCCGCATGTTTGTGGAGAGCGGCGGAGATCAACTGACCTTTGAGGATAAGCGTCATATCGTGCAAACGTTAGTTGATGAGATCTTGATCCGTTTTGACGGGAACGAAGTACAGATTACTGCAGTCGGAGCACTAGATGAGTTAAAACGCCAACAATTTATTCAGCATGAGGATGACATCGGTTCGTGTTCACAACCTCAAGAAGTTCGACAATACCGGCGAAGACCTGGAGGACCTGATCTCCATCGGAACGATCGGCCTGATCAAAGCGATCGAAAGCTTCCAGTCCGGCAAAGGGACGAAGCTGGCGACATTCGCCGCCCGCTGTATCGAAAATGAAATCTAAATTACATAAGTG
>NZ_JBCNFP010000018.1:0-60713 GCF_050481165.1 Paenibacillus cisolokensis | reverse complement strand
TGGAGCCCTTTTCACGTTTTCAAAGAGTCGTACTTTCGAAATTCAGGTTCAATATGTACGTGTAGCGGGATAGTGACTCAAAGCGATTGAACGGTGTGATTTTTTCATTCAAAATATTAAATGAAGCTCGATCTCCTGTAAACAACTCTTCACCTTGACTATAAATCGAAATATTAGGTACTAAAGATCATTTCATCTCTCGCAAGACCCGAAACCGCTCGCGCAGGAACAGCAGCGTTTCCCGGCCCTGATACTCCGGCACCTGATGACCGAGAAACGGGTAGTCACGGATGGTTTTCGGAACGGTCAGCCGGTTGTAAGCCGCATAGACCGTTTCCGGCGGACAGACCGGGTCCTTCCAGCCGACGGACATCAGGACGGGAACTTCGATCCGGTATGCCAGGTTCATCATGTCGTAATAAGACAGGCGCTCCAGCACTTCGTCCAGCCGCTCCGGATGACGGCTAACATAGTCGGCCACTTCGGATACCGATCCGGTCGAATGCATCACCGCGTAATCCAGATGGCATAAATTCGGAATATCCGCGGCCACCGCGCAGACCCGTCTGCCGAGCGCCGCGGCGGCAAGCGCGAGGCCGCCCCCTTGGCTGCCTCCGGCCGACGCCACGCGCGCGGCATCGACTTCAGGCATCTCCGCCGCCGCTTCGACCGCCCGGACGGCGTCCAGCAACAGCGCCGCGTAGTAGCCTCCTTCGGGGTCCAGAAGCCCTTGCGTCATCCAACCTCTCGCCTGTCCGGCACCGCTTGTCAGACCGTTGCCCGTTTCGCCGCCCTGCCCTCTCGCATCGACCGCAAAAACGCAGCAGCCCGCAAGCAGCCATTTCGCATGCCGTTCCGGATATCCCCGGTCTGTACTGTAGCCGGGATACAGCACGACGCACGGATGCGGCTGCCCCGCGGCCGAAGGCGGAACGATGAACCAGGCTCCGATTGCCGTGCCGTCATGGGCATCGTACGTTACGCGATATACCGCCGTATCCCCGAACAATTCGGCGTCCGTCCTCTCCCGCCGCACATTCAGCGGCCTTCGGGCGGCCGCTGCAAGACGCGGTTGCCAGAACGCTTCCACCTCCTCGGCCGTTCTCGTCAGCGGCGGCGTATAAGCGCGAAGCTCGTTGCGCCTTCTTTCGATCGCATTCAATGCGGACTCCCCCTCTTCTCCTCGTCTCATCTGATATGTATGAAAATATCGACGACCTGCTTCCTCCCGCTCGATCAGCGGCCAAACCGCTTTATCCGCACCGCCTCCCTGGCAACCGTTCATGACGAGCAGACGCCAGCCATAAAGGATTCGATATGCCGGTTCACTTCTTCGGGATTGTCGAGATTCGTCAAGCGGCCGGCTCCGGGAACCATTCTAAGCTCGGAACCTCGAATCGCCGCGGCCATCGCCTGCGTGCGGAAACGCGGGGATAAGGCTTCGACCTGCGGCTGCCATTGCGCGTGGAACATCGAATGCCCGTGCGTAAAAATGATCGCATCCCCCGAGCCTCTCTCTTCGTAATACAAGTTTGCGCCGCCGATTTTACAGAAAGGCATTCGGCTCATCCTCCCTCATCTCGATTACGGGCGTACAAAGACGCGAGGCCAACGTGAAAACCGTCCGTCAGCGTCCCGATTCAGAACATCGGACGAAGACGGACGGCTGCGAAAGCATAGGCAAAGAAAGCCCGATAAAAGCCCGATACTTTTACTTTACCAGATAAATAATTAATCTCATACCTATGATTCGATTGGAACTAGTACTGATTTGCCACGATCCAGCCCGTATCGCGACACCATCTCCCCGCCGGCTTGCACGCGGTTTTCTACGAGACCCGCAATTCCGCACGCTCTCTCTTCTTATCGCGGCTTGCCGCCTTTGACTTCCACTGCGATCGGCTGCGTATACAGGTCGTACGATTGCGTTCCGACCGTCGCCGTATAGCGCAACAGAGCATGCGCGGTGCCGGGCTTCAGTCCGGTCAGACTGTTGCCCTCCACCTTCACCAGGTCGGCGCCTTCCAGCAGCACGATCTCCGGCTGGACGACGATCGAATCGCCTTTATACGTCTCCGCCACCGCGGAAACTTCCGTCCGCTCTAACACCTTCAGCTTGTAGGACGTTTGGGCCGGGCGAATGCCGTACGCCCAATCGGACGCCCAATGCGCGTAATCGTTCGTCAATCCGTATGTTCCGTACAGGAAGTAAGAAATAAAGTCCGCTTCGCTGCGATAGGTCCATGGCCAGATCGTCATGCCCCGATGCTTGGCCGCTTCCATGAAGTTCGGCCCGAGACCGCCGTAGCTCGTATTGAACGTAGCGTTCAGCCCCTGGATCGCCTTCAACGTTTCGCGCAGCGACTTGTTCACGTTCGCCTCGTTCGCGTAGCCGCCGGTCAAATAACCGACCGACACCCAGGGCATCTGCTCGCGGACGCGGCGCAGCTGATCGGCGTTGAACGAGATGATGACGACCTGATCTTCCACACCTTCGCGTTCGATCAGATTGGCGAGCGCATCGACGATTTCCGGCCTATAGCTTTTGATTTCCACGAAATGGACCAGATCCGTCCCTTTAAACCGCTTGAAAAACTGCTCCAGCGTCGGAATGCGGGCGTCGGGATATTGCTCCGGAAACTGCTTGTTGGCCTTAAATCCCTTCAGTTCCGCCAGCGTAAAATCCTCAACGTTGCCGCTGCCGTTCGTCGTCCGGTCGATCGTCGGATCGTGCATGATGACAATATGTCCGTCCTTCGTCAAATAAATGTCGTTCTCCACGATATCCGCACCCATTTCGTACGCCAGCACCGCACCTTCGAGCGTATTTTCCGGAGCAAGCGCGGGAATGCCGCGATGGCCGATATTGAGCGGCTTTCGGACCAGCGTCGTGCGCGCCGAGTAAATGCCGAGCGCCTCGGCGGCCCGCTCCGGCTCCCGGGTGACGATGCCGTTCGCGCCGGCCGCAATGAGCCGGTGAACCGGCAAAGCGGCGGCCGTCGTGCCGGGCTTCCCTTTATCCGATTGCTGCGCCCACACCGTGATAAGCCGAGTTTGCAAATAGGCGACGTTGTCGGCCGTCGCGGCATCTTCCGGGAGCAAGGCAATCTTGGCGGAGTAGCCGTTCGTTTTTTTCACGATCTCCATCAGCTTCTTCGTATTCGGCTTTCCGGACAGCCCATGGTTGCCCGTGTAGTCGATAATGCCGCGCAGCATCGGATTCGCCTGTCGGGCCCGCCGGATCAGGTCGCCTTTATCCGAGACGATAAACGCGTCTTCGATGCGCTCGTCTCCGACATATTCGAGCAGCGCATCAACCGCGCCTGCCTGACGCACATAGAAGGCCGGAATCATCGTCGTGCCGATCGTCCGCAGCGCTTCGTCGAGCGTGCCGATCGCCCGCTTGCCGGACGGATCGGTCACGTGAAGCTTGGCGTTTACATGCAGAAATACGGTGGCCGGACGTCCCTGCGGCTCGCCCGCCCAGGCCGTCAACCGTTCCCACGAATCGGGATAGGCGGCAATCGTCGGCGCAAGTGCGATGGCGGTCTGCGGCTCGGTTACCTGTACGAATCGATCCGCAGGCAGCGGCGGCAGCGGCTCTTCCTGCAACGTAACCCGGATATTATCGACCTTCATCACGCTGCCATTCGCCTGCAGCCCGATACCGCCTTTGCCGTAGGAGAAAGCCTGGTCGGTGTCGACGATCAGCTGATCGCCGATCCACTGCTGGACCCGGTTCCCGCGAACCTTGACGGTATAGCGGTACAGCTTATCCGGAAGGATCTGTTCGGCATACGGGCCTTTCTCGATAACGGACCAGGCGTTCGCGGGCGTCCGTTCGGCGAATTCGACGCCGTTCGGCGCCGCCGCATCCTGGCGGACCGCCATCTGGTAATACGGGTAATTGCCGGGCTGCACCCGGTACATGATCGAATGCCAGCGGGTCGGATCGTTCGCGGCGATGTGCGTGACGTCGGCTTCGATCGTGTAATCGCCGAATTGCCTTAAATAATCGGGCAACAGCACGCGCGACGGATTGTCCGGCGCCGAGCGGGCATCGAGCACGAACGCGCCGGCCTGAACAGCGGCTTTCGCTGCCGTCGTCCCTTCGATCCGCGTCCATCCTTGCGGCATGGCTCCGTCCGGCACGCTGTCGAACGTCTCCTCGTACAGCATATAGACCGGCTCGCCGGCGTCTTTGGCCACGATCGTAAGCGGCAGCGAGACGCCGTCCTTGGCGGCCGCTACCGTGAAAATCCCTTTCCGATCCGCCATAAGGGTGCCGTTCCCGATCTCGATTCCGTCGTCTTCGGACGCCCAGTCCAATTCGCTTCCCGCGATCGTCCCCGTCGTCATGTCGTTGTACTCCGCTTCGAACGAGAGGCTCGCCAGGTCGACAGGCTGTCCGGCGACGGCCAGCAAGTAGCCCCGGTCATGCTTCAGGCCGACGACTTTGGCGCCGGTCGCGGAAGGCGACACGGTCAGCGTCCGGACCGTCTCCGCCCGGTCGTAAACCGCCGTTACGGTAGCTTGCCCTTCCTTTAAGGGGTAAAGCCGGTTGTCGATAATGCGGATGACCGACTCGTCGGAGGAGTACAGCCTGACCCGTTCGGCGGCGACCGGTTCGATGATGCCGTCCGAGAATTGCGCCGCGAAGACCGGCGCAATGGGACCGGTCAGCGCTTCCACCGTTTCCGGCACGTCCATATTCAAGCTGGCGGCGAATATTCGCGTCACTTTGAAATTATCGAAGGATACGGCGCTTTGGCTCGCCTGCAGCCCGGCCTTGCCCCGTTCCTGAAGCCCGGAATCGAACGAACGGTCCGACAGCAGCGTGAACTCGCCGTCCTCCTTCGCCTTTATATAAGTTTTGACGTTCCGGTCGAACACCCGCAATTTATACGTATACGCTTGATTCGGCTCCAATGGCGGCGCTTGGCCGGCGTCCATTACGTTCCGGCTGTTGTCCGGCTTGCGCTGCGCTACCTCGAATTGGCCATCGCTTCGGATTGCCGCCTCATGGTAAGGCGGGGCGCCTTCGGGAGCGGCGCGGAACAGAAGTCCGGCGCGGCCCGCATCGCCCGGCGGCTCTTCGAAGCGGATATCCGCCTCGACGATATAATTGTCCCATTGCGCGGGCGCGAGCGTCCAAGCTTCCGTGCCGGCCTGCCCGCCGTCGAATGTCAGACGGCCGTTGCCATACGTATCGCGCGTAACCGTCAGCGGCGGACTGCCGTCAGTCCCCCCGGAAATCCAGTTCGGTATTACCGCGCCCGCTTCATAGCCGTCGAAATTTTCATCGATCAAAACGTCGTTTACGGCGCCGTCCGCAATCGTGTCGCTCAGCGTGATTTCACCGTAACCGGACGTATCGTTCCAGAACGATTCGGATTGATAAGCGCTCCAGGCCTGAAAAGGAGAGGGGCCGGCCGGATCGTCGCGATCGGTGACCGAAATTTCGAATCCGAGCTTCTTCTGCTTCATCGGATCGAAGGAGAGCATGTCCCATGGAACGGCAAGCTCCGCCGTCCAGCCGTCCCCGGTCGTCCGGATCGCCCGCAAAATCCGGGTCACATCCTTGCCCGCATGATTTGGCGCCCCGCCGAAATAAAACCCGGGCGTCGACGAATCCGGCGCATACACGATGCCGATCTGCATATCGCTGTCTGCGAAATGAACAGAACGGTGCAGGGAAGGATCGAAGTACAAGCTCATGTTGTCCTGCTCGAACCAGTATCCGGCCCCGTTATGAACAAGACGATCGTCCTCCGCTTTTACCGCAATATACAAGTAGTTTGCATCCCACAGCATACCGAATGCCGCATTTTGATGCTGACCGTCTCCGAAAGGGACGGCGATCGCTTCGTTCACCTGCCACATCGGTTCGTCCAGACTGCCGTCGATAACGGGGGCTGCCGCGCTTCTGGACGCTTGCAGCGTCTTGCGCTCCGTTCCCGCCGCATGCGCCCCGGACGGCCCGATCCCCGTCGTCCATCCGAGCGCCACAGCCGCTGCCGTCCATGCGCATACGAAGCGCATAAACGCTCTGTACCTGCTTTTCCTCCTCATTTCATCCTCTCCCTTTTCAGCTAGCGTTTTTCAATCTATTCCAGAGTAACATGCGAATGTAAACCGGGAGCTATCGGAGAATAAAGCTTTGATGAAGGGCTTGTCCGATTTACGTCCGTATAAACCATATGTCCGGCGCAGAAGTTTCATGCCGAATAGGCCGTCGGGGAGACGCAAGCAAAAACGACTTCTTCGTCTCTGTCTGGGGACGATACTGTTTCGCGATGGCGGCCAGAACTCTATTCGCTCTCGCCACCCGGCGACTAATTGCGAACCTCCAGGTCCTTATTCGCTCTCGCCACCCCCGCCGGGCGCCTGATTGCGAACCTCTACGTTCGCTCGCGCTACCCCGCTGTGAACTGCCGCCTGTCTCGAAATTGCTTTACTCCGGCTCCGCGGCGGCTGGCATCCGGAAGATAGAAACCCAATAAAAGAACAAAGCTGCAAAAGTGCAGTATTTCCGGGCGTAAAAGAACCAAAACGCGAAAATTGCTGCGATAATGCAGTTTTTTTGATCCGTTCAAGCCAGACAAGCGAGAATTTCCAAAAATTACTGTATTTTTGCAAGATTTCGCGCCATAGTCATCTATTCGGGCCAAAATTCCTGCACTTTCGCAGGATTTCGCCAACGCAATCTGCCGGGAGACGGGGGCGCTGAAGACGAAGCACCCCGACGGGACCCGACGATTTGACGGAAGGCGGGGCATACCGACAGACCGGAGACGATTAGACGGAAGACGGGGCGCGCCGACGGACGGACGACGATTTGACGGAGGACGTACAGGCAAATAGGAAGTGAGTTTTATACTTTCTTTAATCTAGATAAAAACGGGACTTCCGGGGATAACTCCCGAAAGTCCCGTTTTTTACGGCTCGTGGTGCCGCCACTGCGCCTGCAGGGCCTTATCCGCACGCGACGATCCGGCCGCGCGCACTATTTACGGCTTGACCGCGGCAATCCGTAGCCGGCTGTAATCGAGGCGCCAAACTCCGTCTTCAAACAGCATGGGCTTTAACCTGGCCGCGATTTTGTCGAATAAATCGGCCTTTTCCGATTCCGTAAACGGTGCGAAGAAGGAACCCGCATAAGCGGCAAGCCAGTGATGGAGCCCCCTCTCCCCGTCCTCCATCGGAGTCGGCCGGTCGAAATGGACGGCATAGGTCATGCGACAAATCTTCCGCCGGGCCGCAATACATCCCATATACATGCCGCCACCTGCGGGGCGTTCTTCATCCAGTGCAGCGACGATCGCCTCCGACTTCGATATTTCGTATGCCAGATCGCCCGTTCCGCATCCGACGTCCAAAATGCGCTCGCCCGGCTCCGGCCGAAGCAGCCGGACGACGTCCTTCCCGAATGCCGATACGTAGCCATGCTTGCCGTCGTACAAGTCAGGCTGCCAGTTGTGCTTCGGACACATGCCACCGCCTCCTTGCATGAAGATCTGCAACCAGTGTGGCACATTCAGGAACATAAGTGAAATATATCATTTCTATTCGCTCTATAGGTTTCATCAATAAGCGTCTTCGCTTCTACTTGATGCCCGAGCTGACATGATTTTGGACGAAATATTTCTCCGCGAACAGAAACACCGCGAGAATCGGCAGCAGGCTGAGCAGCGCCGCGGCGACCATATATTGCTCATTGCCGAACCACTGTCCGCCAAGTGACAAAATGCCGATCGGCAGCGTATATTTCTCATTCGTCGTCAAGTAGATAACGGGCGCCAAAATTTCGTTCCACTTGCCCATAAACGTGAAAATCGCCAGCGTGGCCAGCGTCGGCAGCGCCATCGGCATGCAGACGCGCCAATAGATTTGAAACGGATTGCAGCCCTCCATCTTCGCCGACTCCTCGTATTCCTTCGGAATGTTCATGAACGCCTGGCGCATCAGAAAGATGCCGAACGGCTGAGCCAGCCATTCGATGACCCATAGCGGGGTCAGCGTGTCCAGCAGGTTCAATTCGTTGAAAATGATAAAATGCGGAATGATGATGACGACGGGCGGAATCATCATAGTGCCGAGCACCATTACGAACAGGGCATTTTTGAGCGGAAATCGCAGCCGGGCGAAAGCGTAGCCGACGAGCGAACAGGACAGCAGCGCGCCCGCGACGGACAGCAGCGCCACGATGAAGCTGTTCATCGTATACGCGCCGAAATTACCGAGCTTGAGCACTTCCGAATAGTTGGACCACTGGAACGTTTCCGGTAACCATTTGGGCGGTACAGCCGTATACTCTTTGTACGTCTTAAGCGAATTGAACAGCGTTGTCAGAAACGGCACGAGCATGACCAGCGAGCTGATCAGCACGACCGTCCATCCGATAATGCCGGCAGCCGTTTTGCGTCGCATCGGGCGTCCTCCTTTCTTGCATGAAGATCAATCGTAGTGGACCCATCTGCCCTGCAGCCGCAGCTGAAGCAGCGTGAGCACGAACAGAATGGTGAAAAGCACCCAGGCGAGCGCGGAAGCGTAGCCCATCCGCATGAAGGCGAACCCTTCGCGGTACAGATACAGCATCAGCACGAGGCTGGCATTGTTCGGACCGCCCGCCGCGGTAATGCCGCCCGCACCGCCCGTCAGCACGTAAATTTGTTCGAACGCCTGGAAAGTCGAAATCGTGCTAAGCACAATGACGAGAAAGGTCGTCGGCGAGATGAGCGGCAGCGTAATCGCCCGGAACTTGCGGACCGCGCCGGCTCCGTCGATATCCGCCGCCTCGTACAGATCGCCAGGTACGCTCTGCAACCCCGCCAGATAGATGACCATCATGTAACCGATCCCTTTCCAGACGGCGATCAGCACAAGCAGCGGAATGACAAGCTGCTCGTCCTGCAGCCACCGCTGCGGATCGAGCCCGATCCGCGTCAGGAAAGCGTTGGCGAAGCCGAAGCGCGGATTGAATACCGAGTCGGCCACGTACAAAATAACGGTCCAGGACGAGATGACCGGTATGAAATGCGCCATCCGGAACAGCTTGAGCCCTTTCAGCTTGCGATTGAGCGCCACCGCGAGCAGCAGCGCGAGGAACGCCTGCGAAGGCACGAACAGAATAACGAAATAGAGCGTGTTCCAGAGCGATTTCCAAAATAGCGGATCATGCAGCAGCCTGGCGTAATTATCGAGCCCCGTCCACTTGGGGGGATTGAGCATATCGTAATCCGACAGGCTGAAATAGAGCGAGGCGGCCAGCGGGCCGGCAACGAACACAATAAAATGAATAAGATAAGGGGAGACGAAGAGCAGCCCCCATCTCCCTTCCTGATCGAGCCATTTGCGCCGTTTTGACCGGGACGGCCCCGCCCCGGTCAGCGCCCGTCCGGCTGTCTGTTGATTGCTGGTCATGTCGTGTCCCGCCTTTTCGTGCGCTTATTTCTGATAGAACGTATCGAGGATGCCTTGAATATCCTTGTCGGCCGCGGCGAGCGCTTCATCGACCGTCGTATCGCCGAGGAACGCGCGCTGCGCATGCTCGTTGAACTTGCCGACCCATTCCTCCCACACCGCATTGCTGTCGAGCGTACCGGCGAATTCCAGACTGTCCAGAAACGCCTTGCGGTTTGCCGGCTTGTCGCTTTGGGTCAGGAACACATCCGATTGCGCCACCGATTTCTTGACCGGCACCGCTTCGCCGAGCGCAGCCCATTCGCGCTGCACCTCATCCTCGGTTGCCCAAAATTTGATCCATTCCCAGGCAGCCTGGGCTTTTTTGTCGTCGGATTTGGCGTTGATCACCCAGGAGTTGGCGATGACCGGCGAGAACCGCTTGCCGTCAGGCCCTTTGGGCAGCAAGGTCACGTCGTAGTTCAATCCCGCTTCGTTGGCCGCCAGTACCCGCGAGTAAATGCCGATCCGCATCGCGGCCGATCCGCTCGGGAACACCGCCATCGCGCTCTGGAAGCTCTTCAGGTCGACCGGATCGGTAATGATGCCCCGCTTCATGCCGTCGACCATCCATTCGACCGCCTGCTTGTTCTCCGGCGAATTGACGATCGACTTGGTCAGCGTCTCGTCGAGAACGCCGCCGCCGTAGCTCTTCAACACGGGGAACCAGCCTTCCGTAATGCTGAAGAAGGTCAGACCGAACTGATTGACGTTGTTGCTGTCGAAGCCGTCCTGCTCCGCTGTCTTGCCCGCTGCGTCGACCGTCAGCTTGGCCCCCGTCTCCTTCAGATCTTCCCATGTCCAGTCTTCCGTCGGGTACGGCACCTGCGCCTTGTCGAACAGATCCTTGTTGTAGAACAGGACGCCGACCTGGATGCCCTGCGGCACGGCCCAATACCGTCCCTCCGCGTCCTTGTTGAAATCGAGGCCGTAGTAGTCGTCTTTATTCAGATCGTTCTCGATCCAATCGGTCAATTCGCGCACGGCGCCGCGTTCCGCATATTTCATTACGTATACGCCGTCGGACAACCATACGTCCGGCGCTTGACCGGCGGCGATTTGCGTGTCGAGCTTTTGGAAAAATTGCCCGTAAGGCGCGCTCTGCGTCTTGACCGTAATGTTCGGATGCTTCGCTTTGAACTTCTCGATCAGCTCTTTCATCTTGGCGTCGGACTTGGCATCCGAGTAATAGCCGAGTGTAATTTCTACCTGCTCATTCTGCCCGGACGGCTCCGTCTGACCGGACGGTCCGCTGCCCGTCCCTTCGGCGCCTTGCCCTTCGCCCGCATCTGTCGAGCCCGTCGGTTCGGTGCTGCCGCCTCCGCCGCAACCGGCAAGCGCCAGTACCGTTGCGAGAATGACAGCCAGCAGCGCGATCGACCATTTCTTTGTTTTCATGTTCGTTTTCCCCCTGTCGTCTTATCTTGTATATTAAAATGTCCGAATGACCTCAAAGCTTCGCCGCCGGATTACGGCCCCCAGACGGCGGACGCCTCGCGCGGATCGTCGTAGGCGCTGGCCCAGTAGTAGCCTGCCGCCATGACCCGGCGCGGCGCGAAGCCGATCTCGCCCGAAACAGCGGACACCGCTTCCGACGAGGCGGTCAGGACGCCGTCCGCTCCGGTTGCGGCGCTGATATATCTGCCGCCCATGAAGGTGAACCGCCCGTGAACCGTCGCCGGAACGGGCTCGCCCGTCTCCAGATCGACGATGCGCAGCGTGACGGTTGCACGGCTGCCGTCGTAAGCGACGCTCATGCCCTGGACGATCATCGGCTTCAGCGACGTCTGTCCGGTGGACGCAGACGCCCTGGCGGATACCGGTCCTTCGTTGCCCGCCATATCGACGGCGCTCACCTTGTAGTAGTATGTCGTTCCCGGCAACAGCCCCTGATCCCGGAAGTTCAGCCCGCGCGCCGTACCGGCCAGATGGGCTTCGTCCGCCGGAAAACCGGGTTCGGTGCCGCGATAGATGCGGTATTCCTTCACTTCCCCATTGTCCTTCGCCCGGCCGTAAGCGATGTCGATCCGCTGATGGTCGAAAGCTTCCGCCTTCAGCCAACCGACCCGGGACGGCGGCTTCGAATCGGCGGGCGGCTGCCAGAACCGCGCCTCGGGTCCCCAGGCCGACGGCAGCTCCCGCAGCGTGTCGTAATGATGGAGCGCAATGCCCCCGAACGACGGGTTGTCGCCGAAAGCGGCTTCTACCTTGTCCAGCTCCCGCTCCATGTAATCGCGCCCTTCCTCACGGAAGCTGATCGTCTCCGGATCGCCCCCGTCGGCGATGTCTTTCGTCTCGACGCCGATGACGACCGAGTTCGGCTTGCCGATGGCGTTCGCGTAGTCGATCTCTCCCTGGGCCTGCGCAATGATGCCGGGGCTGCCTTCCGCCTGATCGCGGTAATCCATAATGGCGATGTAATCGGCGATATCCTGAATATGCTCGGACAGCCACTTCTCTTGCCCGTTCCAGACGATCTTCTCCGCCGTCGGCGACGAATCGTACCAGCGCGGAATCGCCGGGCCGACGGAGAGACCGAGGCCGGACGCTTCCTTGCGCTCCATAAGCGCCGCCAGCATGTCGAGATATTCGATCTGCAGCTGCGGATAATCGGTTTTGAAGTCGGCCAAAATGTACGGCTCGGTATCGACGTTGACGCCGTCGAACCGCTCGTCCGGAGCGGAGGACAGATTATAGTTCAGCACCTTCTCGAATTCGCGCAAAGCCTCCTTGCGGTACCGCTCATACGCGCCGAAAAACGGCGGGACGGTGCCTCCGGCGATAAGCGCCTCTACGCGGTAGCCGCGCCCGTGCGCCCACGAAACAAAGTCGCGCAGCTTCTGCCGCTCGTCCTCGGCGATGTCGATCCCTTCATGGGCGGCGATGCCGAGATAGAGCGTGCGGACAGGCTCCTGTCCGAACGTTGCGGTGTCCGACGCCATCGCATCGAGCACATGCCGCGAGCCGGGATTCAGGATCAGATTATACGATGCGTTCTCCCAGATCCACATCGACCGTTCCCGATCGCGAATCGGCGTCGGCTCCGGCACGGCGCCGGCCGTCCGCACGTAGGTCGACAGGCTGCGTCCGACATTCCCTTCCGCGTCGGTCGCCCGTGCTTCGATGCTGAAGTACCGTTCGCCGGATGACCGGAAATTCCACTTCACGACGTACGTCCCGTCTTGCTTTCGTGCGGCGTTGCGCCACGGTCCGCCATTGACGCGAACCTGCACCTGCTTGAGCCGGTTGCGGGCGGACACGGCAACGCGGATGTCGGCGCTGTCCCCGACCGTGCCGCCGTCGTCCGGCGACACAATCGTCACATCCGGAATATTGGCCCTCGGATTATCCACGCTGACGCGAACCGGTTCCGACCAGGCTGCATAGCGGGTCGCCGCATCGACGCCGCGGGCGACCAGCTCGACCGCGCCGTCATATTCGGCCGCATTCCATTCCGCATACCAGACGCCCGAGTCGTCGCCGTCCGGGTCGTCCAGATGAGCGTCCAGCAGTTTTCCGGCATTGACGATCAGCTCGATGGCATAGACGTTCGTATATGTCCCGCCTATCCGGACGATGCCGGGGGCAACGCTCGCGCCGTCCGTATGGGTATCGATCGTCAGCTGCGGCGTTTGGACGGCGGTTTGTTCGGCTGACGCGGACTGCGCCGGAGCGACCGCTCCCGGGAGAACGAGCAAAACCGCAAACAGCAGAAGCGCGATGCGGCGTACGCGTTCGTCCGATTTTCCCGTTCGGGCAGTTCGTAGCTTGATAGCCATAGTCGCCCTCTCCTCTTCTCTTCGGAGTTTTTGTCAGAAATTCTAACACAAAATGCAGATGATGCTCTGAAAAAACCTCGACCTCCCGTTTTCATGTTATGTTAAAGCGGTTTCTTTTACTGCATTATAAAAAAATGACGTCGTTCTCTCATGTGTTTTTATTTACAACTTGTGTTTTTTTGCTAAAATGTTTGATACGACCCGGACGGATGCCGTCCATGCGCTCAAGGGGGAACACCGCCATGGCGAAAACCGATGCAGTACGCACGATCACGATCAGCCAGCGTCTCATCATCATCATCGGGTTTTTCATCTGTTTTCCGGTCATGGTCATCGGATGGTATTGGTACCGATCGTCTACGGAAACGATCGAGGCGGCGGCGATCGCCACCTATTCCCGCATCGTCGGGCAGACGAATGCCTATCTTGATTTGTATATTTCCAACCTTGAAAACTCCACGTTCCCGTTTGTCAATCACCCGCAAATCCAGCAGTTTATCAGCCGTCCGTCCTTCACGCCTTATCAATATTTCCACATTGCCGAAACGATGGAGAGAGAGCTGTTTTCCCAAACGGTATACGGCCGGACGGACATTGTCGGACTTTCGGTGGTGGCGAGCAACAACTGGCAAATAACCGATTTCACACAAGCCAAAGGCTGGATCGACATGAGCGTCATCCGGGAACGGAACAAAATGTTTTTGTCGAAAATGGACCAATGGGACAACTTTCAGATACTTGGACCGGGACGCGTCGGCGCGACGCCCGTGCTAACCGTCGCCCGCAAGCTTCACAACGCGACGACTTACCGGTATGAAGGGCTGCTCCTCATCGATCTCAACCTGGAGCAAATTGCCCATATCAGCAAAAACGCATCGCTGAACGATATCAATGTCTGGATTGCCGATAGCGACGGACAAATGATCTATCACCCCGACGAAAGCAGGATCGGTAAGCCTCTGCCGGAAGCGACGCTCGCTCGACTCGGAAGCGAAGGGAGCGGATATTACCGGAACGAGTCGGCAGGGAGCGGCAAAGGCGAAATCGTCATTCACGGCTATTCCCCGCTTACCGGCTGGCATGTCGCCGCCGACATCCCGCTGGAGACGATGACCGGTCCGCTCATCCGGATGCGCAATATCGCCCTGGCGGTCGGCAGCGCCATGCTGTTCGTCGCGCTCGCGATCGTCGGCGGCTACTCGCTCACGATCACGCGGGCGCTGACCTTTCTGCAGAAGCTGATGGCCAAAGTCGAAAATGGCGATTTCCATATCCGTCCGAAGAAGATCGTGGAGCGCAGCGACGAGATCGGTTCCGTATTCCGCAGCTTCTTCCGGATGACCGGCGAGCTGGACCGGCTCGTGCGCGAGGTGCATTCCTCCAAGGTGAAGGAGCAGGAGCTGATTATCAAGCAGAAGGAGTCGTCGCTGCAGGCGATGCAGTCGCATATCAATCCGCATTTTCTATACAATTCGCTCGAAATTATCAATTCGCATGCCATCGTGGAAAATAATTGGGCGATCAGCAAAATGACAACCGCCCTCGCCCATATGTTCCGGTACAATGCCGGAAACGCCAAGCATACCGTCACGCTTGCCGATGAGATCGCACATATCCGTTCGTACTTCGACATTCAATGCGCCAGATTCCGGCAGCTGCACGTCGAAATCGCGGTCGGCGAGGAGTGGCTTCCCCGGGTATCCGCCGTCCGGCTGACGCTTCAACCTGTCGTGGAGAACGCTTTCGTACACGGGTACCGGAACCGCAAGCCTTCCTATATCGGCATTATCGGAGAGCCGGGCGCGGACGCCTTCACGCTGCGCATCGTAGACAAGGGCGCCGGCATGCCGTCCGATACGATGAACCGCTACAACCGGCTGTTCGCTTCCGGCGACGGAACGGACGACATAGCGGGCGACAAGCCGGAAGGGCAGACGGCGCAGACGGGACCGCTGACGGACGGCGCAGGCAGTGCAAGCGGCGGAGGCGGTGCAAGCGGAGGCGGCGGACACGGCGGGATCGGCCTCGTCAATGTGCACCGGCGTATCCGGCTGAACTTCGGGGAACCGTTCGGGCTTCGCATCGCCGAGTCGTCGCCGGGCAGCGGCACGACGATCGAAATTGTTCTTCCGTTGCAAACGGACAATCCAGACATGAAAGCGGGGGAAAGCGATGTACCGCGTCATGATCGTTGACGATGAGCATATGATCCATTTGAGCCTGCGCAAGCTGATGGAATCGTCGGGCCTCGGCCTGACGGTTGCCGGCGAAGCCGAAGATGGCGCGGAAGCGCTCGCAATGCTTGACGAATGCTCGCCCGACATCGTCGTGACGGACATTCGCATGCCGGAGATGGACGGACTCTCATTTATCGAGGCGGCACAGGCGAAGCGAAGCGGCATCCGGTTTATTATTTTGTCGGGGTATGACGAGTTCGAGTATGCCAGGCGGGCGCTCCGCTACGGCGTCAGCGACTTCCTGCTCAAGCCCGTCGATCCGGAGCAGTTCACGCAGACGCTGCGCCGCGTGTGCGAACAGCTGGCAAGCAGCGAGAAGGACTTCCGGGACCGCCATCGGCGGTTTCTGGCGCTGCAGCCGCTGGCGCGCGAGCTTGCCGGACATATCTGGTCGGCTGCCGAAGATAAAGCCGCCGGAACGCTCGAGGCGATCGTCAAGCGTCTGGCGGCGGATGCGCATAATAGCGAAGACAGCGGCGCCTATGCGCAAAGCGTTATCGCCGCCGTCGAAGCGGCGCTTGAGGAGCGCAATTTCCGCTTTGAACGCGCCCGCGGCGCGGGCGCTGACTGGCCCGCGGATGCGGAAGGCGCCGCGGATCGCCTGCGCCAGGCCGTATCCGCCATGATCCGGGAAATCCGCGCCTCGCGGAATCTCGGGGCCGGGCATTACATTCGCCGCGCCGTCCGCTATATGGAGGAGCATTATACGCGGGAGGAACTGTCGCTCACGGAAGTGGCTCATGCGCTCGGCATCTCCGTGCCTTACTTGAGCCGGTCTTTCAAGGAGGAGATGAACGTCACGTTCGTGCAGCATCTGACCCGGCTGCGGATGGCGAAAGCGAGGGAGCTGCTTGCCGATACGGACAATTCGACGACGGAAATTGCGCTGCAGGTCGGCTACTCGGACTATCCGCATTTCAGCAAAACGTTCAAAAAAATGTACGGTCTCACCCCGACCGCCTACCGCAAACAGTTGCGCAGCGGGCAAGCATATCGCGGCCCGGAGTGAATAATCATGTCGATGTCGGTCACCCGTCGACAGCCGGCAACAAGTTCGGGCATCCGGAGGGGCAAGAGGGGGATTTCGAGCCGGGCGGATTTATGATAGGCTGGAGTATGTACGGTTTGACCGCCGGACAGGCGGCATTGACGGAGGAGGCTACAAGATGAAGCGCATATGCGTGTTTGCCGGTTCGAACGCCGGCGCTTCGCCCGCTTATGCGGAAGCGGCCGAGGCGCTCGGCGCGGAGCTCGCCGCACGGGGCATCGAGCTTATATACGGCGGCTCCCGAATCGGGCTGATGGGCCGCGTGGCGGATGCCGCGCTGCGCGGCGGCGGCAAAGTGACCGGCATTATGCCACGCGGACTGTTCGCGGGCGAGATGATCCATACCGGCTTGACGGAATTCAGGGAAGTCGCCGACATGCACGAGCGCAAAGCGCTCATGTCCGAGCTGGCGGATGCGTTCGTCGCTCTGCCGGGCGGGCTCGGGACGTTCGAGGAGTTGTTCGAGGCGCTGAGCTGGAGCCAGCTCGGCATTCACCGGAAGCCGGTCGGGCTGCTCAATGTCAACCGGTTTTTCGATCCGCTCGTCGCGATGGTTTCGCATGCCGTCGAAGCCGGATTCGCCAAGTCTTCCAATCTTCAGTTGTTCGTATTGCACGACCGGGCAGCCGAGCTGCTCGACAGCCTGGCCGGCTACAAGCGCCCCGCTTTGGAGCATAAATGGGCGGAACTGAAAGTGTAGCCGGCACGACCACAGACGGCACCCTCCCGCAAGGAGGGTGCCGCAGCTTTTATGGATGACAAAACAGCGCCGCCCCATGCGGGGCGACGCCGCCAATCGTTAATGGAATGTCGTTTATTTAAACATACCTTTTGATGAACTACAGCAGCGTCATAAAACCGGCCGGTCGTCTGAACATGTCGAATAATCGGGGTTGGGCGGGTCAAGCTGCTTATGGCAAAAAGCTTTGACTTTTCCCCGGGGGAATCGTTTATAGTCAATTGCAGGGAGGCGATGCCATTATGAAGATCAAGGAAGCGGTGAGACTGACCGGTTTGACGCGCAAAGCGATCTACTACTACGAACAGGCGGGCCTGCTCGCTCCAGCCACCGATTCTTCCAATCAATACCGCATCTATACTTCGGACGATATCGAACGGCTGCGGTATATCCGCACCCTTCGCAGGCTGGGCATGCCGATACGGGATATCCAAACGATGCTGCAGCATCCCGAACAGGCTGTTTCTCTTCTTCGAAAACAACTGACACGGATCGAAACGGCAGCGTCCGAACTGGAACACTGCCGCAACGCCCTGTCGGTCTTGATCGAAGCGGCCGAACAGGCGCCGGAAGACGGCGGCCGGTCGCGGATACGGGAGGCGGACCTTTGGGCCGACGCGGCGGAACAGGAACGCAAACGGCGGGACGACTATATGCGCCGCAAGCTAATGGAGCTGTTCCCCGGAACGATGGGCAAATTTATGGCCCTTCACTTCGGAGCGTTTCTGCACGAGCCCCTTGCGGGCGAGGATAAAGAATCGGCCTGGAAACGGCTTGTCGACTACGTTGACGGCATAGAACCGTTCGATATCCCCCCTGCCCTGGCCGCGCAAATCGACCGGATGAGCGAGGCAGAAATCGAAGAAGCAGCAGCCGCGTACCGGGAATCGCTGCAACGCTTCATATCGCCGACGGAGCCGGAATACGAATCGCTGAAGGAGGAAATGCGCCGGCAAGCCGAACAATTCGGGAAATTGCCGTTCAACCGGGAACAGGTGGCGTTGACCCGCCAGCTCAAGGACAGTCTCGACAGAGCGGGCTTCTATGATGTGTTCGTTGAGCAAATGCGCATTCTGAGCGCCGACTATCGGAACTATCTGGAGACGCTTGGGCGACTTCAACGGGATTTGAACTTGCGCTACGACGACTATGGCATGCTGACGATCTGAATGCCGGACGGCGATATTCGATCTTCCGCCGAGACGATGCTGCGACGCATCGTATCGCGGTATCCGGAAAAGATCCGCTTGACACCGCAATTGCTATACGTTATGATCGATTCAAAACATATGTTCGCACATTGTGGGAAGCACCCGCAAGCAAAGGATCGTTCTACGGTCCGGCTTGCGGGTGCTTTTTTTGCCGCAATGGCGCGGCATGACGGGAGGTAGCGATAATGCGCAGCAAATGGTCGGCCGTCGTCTTGATTCTTCTTTTTTCCATGCTGATTCCGGTTGGAAGCGAAGTTTCCGCCGCCAAGCTGGCGATGACCGAATCGGTCGCCGCCAGATTGGACGGAACGGTCGCCGCCGCCTCCGGAACGTTCAAATCTCGTCTTCGCACCGATTACGACAAGCTGGCTTTGCTGCAGAAGAAGGAGCTGCAGCTGGACAGCGACTTGAAGTCGGCGAGCGCCGCCAACAATCAATACGCGGCCCAGGTGCGGAAGCGGATCAACGAAATTGGCGCAGCCCGAATCCGGCAGCTGGAGACGGCCATTCAGAAGACGACCGACAAGTATCAGCCGTTGTTCGCCACGTATGACGCCCTGCGCGACAGCGCCGATCTGGCCAAATCGCTGGGCAACAAGGAATTGGCCGCCGCCATCCGCAAGCAGGCGGACGGCATGAAGCCGGCTATCGAGCTGGCCCGCGCGGACATTCGCAATCGCAAGGAGCAGTTGACTGCAGCCAAGCGGGAAATAGCGAAGCAGAAGAGCGGCATCCGCGACATGTTGAAGGAAACCGATGCCGTCAAAAAACGGATCAGCGCGGAGCGAAAAGCGGTCGCGGCTCTGAACAAGCAGCTGTCGCCGGCCTGGAGCAACTTTACCAAGGCGCTTGGCCGGAAGGATGCCGCGAGGGCGGCAGACGCGCTTGGCATCGTGCTGTCGCTGTGCGCCGACAACGTCAAGCTCAAGGAGAAGATGCTCGAAATGGAACGTTCGATCGGAAAGACGATCGCCAATGCCGACGCGCGGCTGCGAACCTTGCTCTGATCGCAGACGGATTGTCCGATTATCCGGTCCGGCTTGCATCGTGCCGATTATGCGCTACAATGGGGACAGCAGGAACGACCATGACAAGGAGAGATGGCTGTGGCGCAATATCGCAAGTTGGAGACGGACCGCGATTTTCAGGAGGCGATGGAGCGCCAGCATCCGCTGCGCGTATTCCGGGACGATTACGTCATCGATTCCGGCGGCGTCATCGTCCGCTTTGACAACAGGACCGTCGTCGTGCAGACGGGCGTTGGCGACATCGCCTACCATCCGCGGCAAGAGTGCGAATTTTTCGAGACGAGGCGCCGGCCGTCCTGAGCGCAGCCGTTCCGGCCATTCACGGCGCGGAATCGGGTACGAATGCGAGTGAACGAATGTTTAACGGCACAATACAGCGAAGAGCCGGCCCCGACGGATCGGGCCAGGCTCTTCGATATTTGCCGAGGGCAATCTTATACCCGGGATGCGCTGCCGGCGAAATAATCGGCCAGCCCGTTGGCGATGGCGACGACGGCATTGCGCTGGTACTGTTCGGTGCGCACCATCTTCTCATCCTTGGCGTTGGACAGGAAGCCCAGCTCCAGCAAAGCGGCAGGCCGGTCGTTTTCACGCAGCACATGGTAGTTGCCGAACGAAACGCCGTTGTTTTTCAATCCGATGCCGTCCGACAGCCGTCTTGCGATCGCGCGGGCCAACAGCTCGTCCTTATCCGCGTAATAGAAAGCCAGCGTACCCGATGTATTTTTTTGCGAGGAATTATAGTGAATGCTGATGAAGGCATCGGCCGCATTTCGTTCGCTGATGTCGACTCGTTCCGAGAGCTTCGGGTTGCTGCCGTCTTTCGTCCGCGTCATGATTACCTTCGCTCCGCGGGCTGCCAGCTCGTCCCGCAACAGCTTGGCCGTCTTCAGATTCAACTCTTTCTCAATCGTTTCCAGCGTCGTGCCGATCATCCCGGGATCGTCGCCGCCGTGGCCGGGATCAATGACGATCAGCTTGCCCTGCAGCTTCCCGCTGCTCCGGGAGACCGAGGCCGTCTGCACGGCCGGCGCGGCTCCGTCCATTTCGACGTAGGCTTGCGAAACCCACCCGGTCGTTCCGCCGACACGAATGTTCAGCCACCCGTTGTCGGCTTTCAACACGGTTAATTTGTCCCCTTGCTTCAAGCCGGCAATAACGGGATGCGATGTGCCCGGGCCTTCGCGAACCCGGAGCGAGTCGGCCGTGACCGTGCCTTGCTGCTCCAGGTTATGGTTAGCTTTCTGAATCGCTGCCGTCGAAGCTTTGCCGCTTTTGGCTTCGCTTGCCTTTTTCAAATAATAACCGGCTACCCAGCCTTCGACACTTCCGGCATCGATGCGATACCATCCGTACGACTCCTTCGTAACTTCAACCTGTTCGCCCCGGTTCAGCTTGCCGATTACATCGGCACTTTTAGACGGCTCGCTGCGGACGTTCAGATTGTCCGCGTTGACGATATAGGCCCCGGCGACACTTGCCTCGGCAATGCGAAATGTCGGAACGATCAGCACGATACAGAGGATAGCGGCAACCCAGTATGTTTTTCGCATAGGCTCTCCTTTGTTTCGTCGTCTTTCTACTCTATTTTCTGTTGCCGAAAAGTTTCCAGATCGAGTATACCAGAATCATGCGGGGCTGTGACCCTCCTAAACTCCTGTTTTTTAACGTTTGGAGTGTTATACGATGTCCAGCGGCAATTTGCGAGTGGGCGGAGGAAAGGCGCTATCGAGCCGCTGCAGCTCTTCTTCGGTCAGCATCAGTGCGCCCGCTTCGGCATTGGCCCATACGTGATTCTCGGAGGACGCCTTCGGAATGGCGATCACGTCCCCGCCGCGAATGCACCACGCCAGCAGCAGTTGGAAAGGCGTAATATTCCGATCCGCGGCGATGTCCCGAACCGTCTCGTTATCGATCAGTCCTTTCCGGAGCGAACCGGCCTGCGCCAGAGGACAGTAGGCCATCGTCGGCAAGCGCCGCTCGCGCTGCCACGGCAGCAAATCGTACTCGATGCCGCGGGAGCCGAGATGATAGAGCACCTGATTGAGCACGCACCCGGCCCCTTTCGGCGTTTCGAACAACTCTCGCATATCGGAAACGTCGAAATTGGAAACACCCCAGCGGAGAATTTTCCCTTGCTCTTTCAGCCGCTCCATTCCTTCCGCCACTTCATCCAATGGGACACGTCCCCGCCAATGGAGCAAGTAAAGATCGAGCCGATCGGTGCCGAGCCGCTTCAGGCTCGCTTCGCAGCTGGCGGCAATCCGGTCCCGGCCGGAATTGTGCGGATACACTTTGGAAACGAGAAACACCCGGTCCCGCATCCCGGCAATCGCTTCCCCGACAAGCCGCTCCGACTCGCCTTCCCCGTACATTTCGGCGGTATCGATCAACGTCATGCCGAGCTCCACGCCCAGCCGCAGCGCCGCAATTTCCGATTGTCTGCTTCCGGGCTTGTCCCCGATGTTCCACGTCCCTTGCCCGAGGGCAGGTACTCGCGTACCGTCCGGCAACGTTACCGTCCGCTTCGCATTCGCCTCGGCAATCCGCATAATCGCTTCCCTATTTGCCATGCCGTTCTCATCCCCTTCCCTCGATCGTTTCTTTCAGACTTGACTCTATTCTATCAGGAAATACAGGCCTATTGTTGAAAAATACCAAATCCACATTTGTCGGCCGCATCGCCCGAAATTGGGCCGTATACAACGGAAAGATGCAATGTTGTATGGTTAGTTACATGAGTAATGAACCAATTTGGTGGTGAACAGATGGAGTTTATGGTCGATGACAGCAGGCCGATTTTCGTCCAGATCGCAGAACGGATCGAAGACGATATCGTGGAAGGGCGATTGCCGGAAGAGTCGCAAGTGCCTTCCACGAACCAATTCGCTTCTTTCTATCGGATCAATCCGGCTACAGCCGCCAAAGGCGTCAATTTGCTGGTGGATCAGGGCATCTTGTACAAGAAACGGGGGATCGGCATGTTCGTAGCTCCGGGCGCGAAGGCACGGCTGATGGATAAGCGCAAGGAACGGTTTTTCGAGCAGTATGTGATGACCATGCTTCGCGAAGCCGAGAAGCTGGGCATTACCGTTAATCAACTGACGGAAATGATTCAGAAAGGGGCCAATCATCGATGACGGCTGTCGTAGAAGTGAGTCGGCTGACCAAGTCGTACCGCGATGTCACGGCGGTGGACGATGTCAGCTTTGCCATCGAGGCGGGAAAAATTTACGGGTTGCTTGGGCGCAACGGCGCCGGGAAGACGACACTCATGCAAATGATTACGGCGCAGGCCTTTCCGACAAGCGGAGAATTGCGCGTGTTCGGCGAATCGCCGTTCGAAAACAACCGGGTGCTGAGCCGCATCTGCTTTATCAAGGAAAGCCAGAAATATCCGGACAACTATCGCGTAGCCGACGTTCTCGATCTATGTTCCGACCTGTTCCCGAACTGGGACCGGGATTTCGCCGACCGGCTGGTCGAGGCGTTCCGTCTGCCGCCCAAGCGGCAAATGCGCAAGCTGTCCAGAGGGATGCTCTCCTCCGTCGGCATCGTCGCCGGCCTTGCCAGCCGCGCGCCGCTTACGATCTTCGACGAACCGTACCTCGGACTGGATGCGGCCTCCCGAAGCCTGTTCTACGAGTTACTGGTCGAGGATTACGCGGAACACCCGCGCACGGTCATTTTGTCCACTCACCTGATCGACGAGGTCAGCCGGATTCTCGAGCATGTGATCGTAATCAACGACGGGCGGGTGCTGATCGACGAAGAAACCGATTCTTTGCGCAACCGCGCGTTCACCGTCTCGGGCGCGACCGCCGATGTGGAAGCTTTCGCCAAGGGAAAACCGTTCTTCATCGCGAAACATTGGGCGGTCTCGCATCGGCCATCGTAGTCGGCAATCCCGGAGCGGATGACCGGCAGCTTGCCCGATCGCTTCGGCTTGAGCTGGACAACGTTCCGCTGCAGCAATTGATCGTCCATTTGACGAGCCGCAAATCATATGGCAAGGAGGCGAAAGCATGAGGAATCGAACGTCGACCGTCATCAAGATGCATCTGAAAGACCGGATGTCATGGTTTTTTATCCCATGGGTGTTCGTTCTGTCTTTCGCATTCGCCGTCAATTATACGATCAGCTTCTTTCTTGACGAAGACCTGTATACCGGCGGTCTGGCATCCATCATCATTTACACGAACGTGGTCGGTTTCATGACATTGCATCAAACGTTTCCGTTCGCGCTCGGTTACAGCATACGCAGAACGGACTACTTCCTGGGCACGGCGGCGACGGTTGCCGGCTTCAGCGCCATTTCGGCCTTGCTGCTGACGTTACTGTCGGTCATCGAAAGCCGCTGGATCGTCAACTGGGGCACCGGTCTCCATTTCTTCCATTTGCCTTATCTGTCCGACGGCACCGTTTTGCAACGTTTCTTCATCTTCTTTATTGTCTTGCTGCACATGTATTTCCTCGGCTTTGTCCTGTCTTCCGTTCATAGACGGTTTCGGATGAGCGGGATATTGGCGGTGTTCATCGCCTTCCTGCTGCTCAGCAGCATCTTCTCGTTCGTCATGTTAAAGTACAACCTCTGGATCGACCTGTGGAACTGGCTTGCCGGCCATACCGCTTTCCAGCTGTCGTTATGGCTGGTTCCGCTCGTCGTCCTGTATGCGGCGCTCTCCTATTGGCTGCTTCGCCGGTCCGCGGCATAGCTTCCCCGGCCTGACAACACCGTCAGGGCTACGGCCCCGACGGTGTTTCTTTTATGCCAACGCAACTTATATTAAATACCGGAAATAAATGTAAACGACGGACAGGACAATCGACATGATCATAAGCGGAAAACCGTATTTCAAAAACTTCAGGAACGTAATCGGATATCCTTCTTTGGCGGCCAGTCCTGCCGTAATGAGATTGGCGCTCGCGCCGATCAGCGTGCCGTTGCCCCCGAGGCAGGCCCCGAGCGCAAGGCTCCACCACAGCGGCTCCAGATTGTCGATTCCCATATTGCCCATCTCTTGAATGAGCGGAATCATCGTCGCAACGAACGGTATGTTGTCCATGAACGCCGAAAACAACGCGCTCATCCATAGAATCAGCATGGACGACGCCGCCAGGTCTCCTCCTGTCAGCTCGATCGCCTGCACGGCCAAGCTGCGGACGACTCCGGTGTCGACCAGCGCGCCAACAAGCGTAAACAGGCCGACGAAGAAGAAAATCGTCGTCCATTCCACGCGGGTCAGCGCTTCCTCCATCGCATGCTCGCCGGCAAGAAGCAGCAGGACGAACGCGCCGGCCAGCGCCACGACGGAAGACTCGACATGCAAGAGCTGATGCAGAAAAAATCCTGCGATCGTCAAACCGAGCACAATGAGACAACGAATAAGCAGCGGCCGATCCGTAATCAGCCCGCTGTTGTCCATCTCCATAATGCCGCGTTTGTTCGCCTCGGACGTTGCCATCTGCTTGCGGAACATGAAGATGAAGAGCGGAATATGTGCCGCCATAATGATGGCGACGATCGGCGTCAAATGGTTGATGAACGCCATGAACGTCAGCTCCGGCACAGCGCTGCCGATCATAATGTTCGGCGGATCGCCGATCATCGTCGCCGTTCCCCCGATATTGGACGCCAAAATTTGCGAGAACAGAAACGGAAACGGATGAACGTTCAACTGTCTCGATATGCTGAACGTGACCGGCACAATAAGCAGCACGGTCGTCACGTTGTCCAAAAACGCCGAACAGACGGCGGTTACAACAGCCAGCGCCGCCATGATTTTGATCGGGTCGCCCTTGGCCCTTTTCGCCGCCCACACCGCCATATAGGTAAACACACCGGTCTTGGCGGTTACGCCGACGATAATCATCATGCCGATCAGCAGGCCCAGCGTGTTGAAGTCGATGTGATGCTCGATAGCCGATTCGACATCGACGATGCCGAGCGCGACCACGATCAGACCGCCCAGCATGGCTACGATTGTCCGGTGAACCTTCTCCGCTATAATCATCGCATAGGTGATCAGGAAGATGCCTATTGCCAATAATGCCTGATGATCCGTCATAACTCCTTCACCGATCCTTCAGTTCGCTCGATTCGCTGATGCCGCATTTACAGCGGCCAATTTCTGCGCGGCTTGTAGCCGGCGTTCTCCAGAAAATCCCGTTCGGTCTCCGGCGCAAGCCCGGACATCGGAATACCGGCGGATCGGGACACGACCAGCATCCGGCATGCCATCTCCAACGTCTGCAGCGCCATCCGCGCCTCGCGAATCGTCGTGTCATAGACGAGCACGCCATGATTTTCGAGCAGCAGGATGTTGGCCTGCTTCGCCTTCGCCCGCACCCCCTCGCCGAGCGCTTCGCTGCCCGGATGATGGTACGGAACGCGCTCCACCTTCTCCAGATAGTACATCGTCTCCACGAACCAGTTGGACGGGATTTCGATTTTGGAGCAGGCTACGAGCGTGCTGTAAAAAGGCGACGCGTGCAGCACGGCGCCGATTTCCGGCCGGCTCTCGTATACGGCGCGGTGCATCGGCGTTTCCTTGGACGGTTTCCTTCCCTCGGCGCCGTAGACGTTGCCGGACAGATCGCATTCGATCAGGTCGTCGTCGTCAAGCTCGCCGAGGAAGGTGCCGCTCGCGGTAATCAGATAGCGATCCCCGGCGGTTCTGGCGCTGATGTTGCCGGCATTGCCCCAGGCCAGGCCGTACTCCATCATATATTTGCCCGTATGCCGCAGTTGCTGTCGAATCAGTTGCTGTTGCGTCATCGCGAAGCAAACCTCCTATCTTCAAAAACGATCATGATGATGCGAAATGGCCGCCTGAAGCGGCCATTCGTTGCCGGACTTGCAAATTCCGGCGATTACTTGAGCAAATTCGGAATAAACATTGAAATCTGCGGAATATACGATATAAGCAGCAGCGTAATAAGCAGCGCCGTATAGAAAGGAATCATGCCTCTCGTAATTTGCAGCAGATTGATTTTGGCCAGCTGCGACGAAATGAACAAGTTGATGCCGAGCGGCGGCGTGCACATGCCGAGCGCCAGATTGACGATCATGATAATGCCGAAATGAACCGGATCGATGCCGAGCTGTACGGCAACCGGCGCCAGCAGCGGAGCCAGAATGATGATCGAAGCGTTAGTCTCCATAAACATGCCCACAAGGAGCAGGAACAGGTTGACGAGCAGCAGGAACACGATCGGATTGTCCGAAATGCCGATAAAGAAATTGGCGACATCTTGCGGAACCCCTTCCCGCGTCAAGATCCAGCCGAACAGGCCGGCGCTGGCCAGAATGAACATGATGGCCGATGTCGTGACGACAGACGAAGTCAAAATGCCCAAAAGCTGCTTCAGCTTGATCTCGCGATAAATGACGACACCGACGATGAACGCGTAAAGCACCGCAATCCCGGCCGCTTCCGTCGCGGTAAAATAACCGCCGTAAATGCCGCCGAGAATGATGACCGGCATGAGCAGCGCCAGGAACGATTCCTTGAACGCTTGCCACAGCTCTTTGCCGGATTTCCGCGTCTCTTTGGCATATTTGCGCTTCCTTGCAATAATGACAACGGTCATGATCAAGGACAGCCCGATCAGAATACCGGGGATAAGCCCTGCCATAAACAAATCGCCGATCGACGTTTCCGTCGAAATGCCGTACAGAATAAGCGGGATGCTCGGCGGAATAATAACGCCCAGCTCGCCGGACACGGACTGTACCGCCCCGGAGAAATTTTTATGATAGCCGCGGGCGATCATGGCCGGAATGAGAATGCTGCCCAGTGCGGCCGTCGTCGCCGCGCTCGATCCGGAAATCGCGGCAAAGAACATCGACGTGACGACGGTAACGATAGCCAGGCCGCCGGAGAAATGGCCGGTCAGCGCGTTGGCGAAAGCGACGAGGCGTCTCGAAATGCCGCCATACTCCATCAGCACCCCGGCAAGGACGAAAAACGGAATCGACATCAGCGGGAACGAATCCATGGACGTGAACGACCGCTGCACGAGAACGGTAAGCGGTGTGCCTCCGTCCCACCAGATCGCCACCGCCGAAGCTAATCCCATAGATATCGCAATCGGTACGCCCAGCGCGAAAAACAGAATGAGGAACGAAAATAATATAATGCCCATTTACAGCTGCTCCCCTTTCTTCAGCACTTCGGCGACCTCAGAAGTTTCAACGTGATCTTTGGTCAAAAATTCAAGAATGACAGCTACCGCATTCAACAGCATCAAAGCGGCGCCGATCGGAATCGCCATATAAGGGATATTCATCGGAATCCCGAGTGCGGCCGAATGTTGCCGTCCGACAATACCCATCATATCGTTGCCCTGCACGAGCAGAATGATAAAAAATACAATCGAAATGAGCATCGTAACAATTTTAAGCACCTTGCGCGCTTTCACGCCGACGCTTTCGGCAACGACCTCGATGGCGATCATCCGGTGTTGGCGCAGCGCCAGCGGCGCGCCCAGAAACACCATGTACACCATCAGGTAACGCGCCACTTCCTCCGACCAGGTCAGCGGCGAATGGAATAAAAACCGGCTAAAGATTTGCGCGATAATAATGACGGACATAGCAGCCAGAATAAGGCCGACGATTATGCCTACAACCTTGTTTATTGCATCAATCCATTTGATCACTGTCTGCATACGGTTTAATCCTCCCGAGTGAACGGGAAAGCCGGCGTCCCTGGAAGGACATCATACCCGGAACACCGGCCCGTACCCGTCGATTGGGTTATTGTGTGTTCACAATGCTGTCATACAATTCTTGACCGTATTGCTGCGCAAATTTGCCATGCACGGTTTTGGCCGCTTCCATGAACGCTGCCGTATCCGGCTCGACAACCTCCATGCCGCTTTCTTTGAGCAGCTTCAGCAGCTCTTCTTCCTGCTTGGCGACCAGGTCGTTCTCGAATTGCGTCGCTTCCTGCGCCGCCTCTTCGATCGCCTTCTGCTGTTCGGGCGTCAGCTTCTGATACGTAATATCGCTCATCGTCAGCATGACGTAACCGTAAACGTGGTGGGTCAGCATGAGATATTTTTGCACTTCCTGAATCTTGTTGCTGGCAATGAGCGCAAACGGGTTTTCCTGCGCGTCGATAACGCCGGTTTGCAGCGCCGAGTAAACTTCGCCGAACGCCATCGGCGTCGGAGAGGCGCCCATCGCCTTCCAGGCTTCGATCGATGCCGGAATTTCCGGAACGCGCAGCTTCAGACCTTTCAGATCGGCCAACGTTTCGATTTTTTTGTTGGCCGTCAGTTCGCGCGGACCCCTTACCCAGAATTCCAGACCGCGAATTTGCGCGTTGTCGAGCAGATCTTGTTTCAGTTGCTTCCCGATATCGCCATACAGCACTTTCTCCAAATGCTCCTGATCGCGGAACAGATACGGCAGCTCCAGGATGCCGTACGGTTCATAGAAGTTGGACAATACGCCTGCTACAAGCGCAAAGTCTACGGAACCGAGCTGCATCCCTTCAATCAGGTCGCGGTCGTTGCCCAGCGTGGAGCTGGAATACACTTCGATTTCAACGCTTCCGTTCGTCTTCTCTCTTACAAGCTCGGCAAACTTCAGCGCGCCCAGGTGCCAGGCATCGGTGTCACCGGCGATATGTCCGAGCCGCAATGTCACTTTTTTGCCCGTGCCGCCGCCGCTCGCCCCCGCTTCGCCGGAAGACGCTCCGCCCCCTTCGTTGCCGCCTCCTTTGCCGCAGGCTGTAGCGCTTACACACAGGATCAGCGCCAGTAACAATGCAATTGTTTTTTTCATGCTGTTGACCTCCCCATGTCATTTAAGAAAGTAGAGAATACGGTCCGGCTTCACTGCGCAGCGGCGTGAAGCCAGCTTTTCCAGGTTCGATTAAAAGGTAACGAGCACTTTCAGGGACGAGTCTTCCTTCTTGTCGACCAGCCTAAACCCTTCGGCCGCTTGCTCGTAAGGCAGCTTGTGCGTCACAAGCACTTCCTCGTTGACCGCGCCCGCGCCGATCAGATCGATGGCCGTTATCGTATCTTCGCGGGTATAGGTCATACAGCCGACAATTTCCTTCTCCTGATTTTGCAGGTTGTGGATATCGAACGTCTGGTTGCCGTGGAACATCGCGATCGTGACGATCCTTCCGCCTCTGCGCAGCAGCCGGAGCGACTGATCGATAATGTTCGGAACGCCCGCAGCGATCAGCACCTTGTCGAATTCCCCGCCGACCAGCGCCTTCGCCTCGTCCATCCATTCTTGCTTGTTCGTGATATTGAGCGTATGTGTCGCTCCCATCCGGCGGGCGCTCTCCAGCGCATAGTCCATGACGTCGGTGACGAGTATCGTCGTAGCCCCGGCGGCCTTCGCCGCCGCCATGGCGAGCAGCCCGATCGGACCCGCGCCCAGAACCGCGACCTTGTCCCCGACCTGAATGCCGGCTTTGCGTACGGCATGAACCCCTACGGCGAACGGTTCGACCAGCACCCCTTGCTCGTAGCTCATGTCATCCGGCAGCTTGAACACGGTCACTTCCGGCGCCGCGAAATATTCCGCCATCGTGCCGTACCAGCCGCCTACGCCGGGCGCCTTGCGATCCGCGCAATAATTGACTTCGCCCCGGAGGCAGTATTCGCATTTGCCGCACCCGACCTGCGGCTCGACGGTGACCCGGTCGCCCACTTTAAACTTCGCCACAGCCTCGCCGACTTGAACGATTTCGCCGGCGACTTCGTGCCCGATAATGACCGGCGGTTTCCGGAACGGATGCAGCCCTTTGTACGTGTGAATGTCGGACCCGCAAATGCCGGCGACTTTCACCTTGATGAGCACTTCGTCCGGTTTTATTTCCGGTTTCTGTATATCTTTAACAACAACGCTGTAACTATCCTCCACATAGACGGCCTTCATCAGCGGTTTCCCTCCGTTTCGGTCTGATCAACGATGTCTCTTTAAATAAAAAGCTTTTGCTTCGAGTGCTGCAGATGATCTCTCATTCGTTCGACGCTCGCTTCGTCGCCCCGCTTCAGCAATTCGAATATGTCGCAATGCTCTTTATAAAACCCTTCCATCCGATGCGGATCTTTCCGCAGATGGCGCAGCGTAATGCGCAGCAGATGATCCTGGTAATTCACAAGCACCCGGTAAATTTCCTGATTTCCGGTAAATTCGCATATGAGCAGGTGAAACTGATGGTCGGCCTTCGCGAACGCTTTGACGTCCAGCTTCTTGACGACTTCTTCGGTTTCCCGCAGATTCGCCTCCAGACGTTCGCTCTGCTCCGCGGTCAACCGTCGCAAAAGTTCGCGAACGTTGTGCGTTTCCAGCGCGGTCCGCAGATCGTAAATGTCCATGATGCGGTCCAGCGCCAAATCGTTAATAAAAATGCCCTGCTTGGAGGAAACCGTCACGAAGCCTTCCGACTCCAAACGGGTGAGAGCCGACTTGATCGGCGTTTTGCTCATCTGCAGCAGCTCGATCAATTCGCGCTCCGACAAGAAACGTCCCGGCTCGAATCGCTCATCCAGAATTCTTTCCTTGATTTCATCGTAAGCAATGTCTTTTAAAAGACGGGCTCCCGACCCTTTTGACTTGTCCATTCCTCCAACCTCCTCTGTCTGTCGTCCAATCGCTCTTCCGTCAATTCGCGGCCGCGTCCCGGACTTTGGCAAAATAATCCGGGCTTCCGAACTGTCCGCCTTTCAGCGCCAGCTCGACGCCGTCCATCCTTTCATCCTGCGAGTAAACGCGGCACAGCGGCGCCCCCGGCGATATCGGCGCCAGCATTTCGAGACCGTAGATGCCCATCTCGCTTGTCACGAACCCGGAGGTATCGCCGCCCGCGATCACGACTCTGCGCAGCCCGGTTTCCAGCATGATGCGCTTCGTCCAACGTCCGAGCTGGCGTCCGATATATTCGCCGGACTGCGAGCCGTCCACGCCGATGGCCGCCAGCCGCTCCCGCGTCGCCTTGATCGCCTCGTCGTCGGGTCCGAGCGCGGTGTAGAGCACGACGCTCTCCCCTTCGTTCAGCCACCGGATCGCTTGTCCGAGCAGCTCCTCCGGCAGACGGTCCCTGTCGGCGATCGCTTCGACCGGAATTTTGATCCCGCGGAAGCCTTGGCCGAGCGCCGTCTCGATTTGCCGCTTGCTGACCGCCGAGGCGCTGCCCGATACGGCCAAAATCCGGTCCGCCGGGATGATCGATGCGCCGCCATCGGCCGCTTTCCGCTTCGCTCCCGCAATGCCGGCCTGCTTCCAGTATGAGGTCAGCGCATATTCGACGCCGGAGGACCCGACGACGAACCGGGGGTCTTGGGCCGCATCTTCCCATATTAACCGGGCGCTGAGCGCCAGACGCTCTTCGTCCAGCACGTCGAACAGCAGAACGGACGGCTTCTCCTCCAGCTTTCGCCGGAAACGGGCGGCAACGGCGTCCGCATCCCCTTCCAGCTCGAGTATGTTCATCAGGCCGATCTCTTCGTCAAGCTGCTTGCGAAGGTGAAGCCGGAGATCGGCTTCGTCCATCGGCGTGACCGGATGGCGGGACATGACCGGATGACGGTCGAGCCGGTAAACTTCGCCGTCCATGCGCGCGAAATGCTGGCCGAACAGCGTATACCGTCCGAGCGCGGGTGCGCCGACAAGCAGCGGCACGGTCGTCTGACCGGCGAAGAAGGGCCGCGACACCCGAATCGCCTCGCCGATGCTGCCGATTTCCGGCGAGGAATCGAACGTCGAGCACGTTTTGTAATGCACGATCGGCGCTCCGATACGCGACAACCGCTCCATGACCGGCCGCACTTCCCGCTCCAGCTCGCGCGGCGTCTTGGCCCGGCTGGTGCCGGCGACGCCGACGCAGCGAATGCCTTCGAACCGCTTCAGCATGTCCGGGGTCGGCGCCTCGAGAAACAGCATGGTGCGGTAGCCGCCGAGCGCCAACGCTTCCATCGCATCGGTCGATCCCGTGAAGTCGTCCCCGTAAAAGGCAAGAAGAAGCTGTTGTTCTGTCGTCATGGTTTCCCCTCCAATTTGATGCTACTTCTTCCCGAACGTTCGGATCGCCGCCTGCAATTCCGGGCGGGAGCGCGCATACTCGTTCAGTTCGATGCCTTGCACGGCCGCCTCCCAGCCCTGGCGCATGCTGCGGACGCCTGCGGCAATCCCGCCGGGATGGGCCAGAATGCCCCCGCCCGCCAAATGGATGACGTCTTGCGTCGGCACCGCCCGGTACGTCGGAATCGCGCTGCCGGCCCATTGCGCGGAAGACAATACGGGCATCACCGTGTAGCCGCCGAACATCGGCGTCAGACAATCCCGGATCGACTGCGCGACCGACTCGTTGCTCTCCGCGAATTTGCTGTTCAGCCCGTTCGTATGCAGATGGTCGACGCCGGCAAGCCGGCACAATTTCTGGTACGCGGTAAAGCTCATCCCGAGCAGCGGACAGCGGGTCATGGCGCCCCATTGATTGCGGTGGCCGTGAATCGGCAGCTCGGCATACTGGCGCAGATGGGCAACGCCCGCCCATCCGACGCTGTTGATGCTGACCATGACGCAAGTGCCGCCCGCCTTCGCTACGATATCGTGCCGGCGCCGCATCTCGTCGATATCGCCGCTAATGTTGAACGCGTACATCATCTTCTTGCCCGTCCGGTCGGCGGCCCGCTCGATTTCTGCCATCACCGCGGCGACCCGCTGCTCGAACGGCGCGGCCGGCGGATCCCCGCACAGCTCGTCATCCTTGACAAAATCGAGCCCCGCTTCCGCCAGCTCCCGAATAAGCGGGCCGTACTCGGATATCGGCAAGCCGATGCTCGGCTTTACGATCGTCCCGATGATCGGGCGGTCATGCACGCCGGCCAGCCGCCGCGTTCCTTCGATGCCGAATTTCGGCCCCGGGTAACGCGCCGCGAACGCTTCCGGCAGCTCCAGATCCGTCAGCCGGAGTCCGGAAAATTCCCGAAGCTCATACAAGTTGCCCGCTACGGTCGCAAGCAGGTTCGGCAGCGAAGGACCGAAGTTGTGCAGCGGAAAGGACAGTTTCACGATCGCTCTCCGATAGACCGGCTTGTCGATCCCCGGCGGCACGTAACATTCCGGAAGCGAAGGCCGGTCGTATTCGCCGATCTGTTCCAGGCCGACGATCTGCGCGCCGTGTTGCGCTTTCAATTCCGGCGTCTCGCCGGGCACGGCAACAAACGTTCCCGTCGATTGCTCGCCGGCCATCGCTTCCGCCGCTTTCTCCAGCGGGTAAGGCGTCTCGATTAGATATGTGGCAATGACTCGTTCATTATGCAAATCAGCACCATCTCTTTCCCGGAACCATAAATCCATCTTAGATCTATCTTAGATCTATGTGATATCTATATTAGTTATACCGCTTTCAATTGTCAAGCCGTATCTTTTTTTGTCCAATTTTGTCAAAAAAGAAAAAGAACAGCCGGTCGGAGACGATGCTCCGCAGGCTGTTCGGGTTCAAGTGAACATGACCGCCGTTATACGGCAAACGAGACGGAACCGATCCGGGCGACGACAGAACCGGTCCTCCCGCTCAACCGGCGAATGTAATTGAAATCGGGCCGCAGCACAGTGTCGGTCAAATAGGCGGGGATGACGCTCCCCGGTCTTCTTCTCCGGTTTAACGTTTCCAAAATGGCTTCGCCCGTCCGAATCCCCATGCCGTGGCCGAAATAGAGGTTATCGCCGAGCACGACGGCATTCTCCCCCTGCCATTCGGGCGTTGCGGGATTGAAATCGGGATTTTTGAAATACAGAATGTCCCCGATATTCGCCTCGTTCAGGTTATTCGTCGTAATCAGGCGCAAATCGCTGTCGTACTGCCAGTCGTACAGCAGCAAATTGGGGAAATAATAGTCAAACGCGGCGTTCCCGATCATATCGAGCGTAGCCTTGTACAGTATGATCACCATAGCCGTAGCGCACTCGAAAGCATAAAGGCGGCCGTTCACAAAAATATCGCGCAGGCCGTCCGAGGGCCTGACGCCGCTCTTCAGCCTGATCCCGCCATTGGCGTCCATGTTCCAGTACTGCGGATTGGCCCGGGAATATTCGAAGACGGCGAAGGCGGCGCGGCTGGCATTCATCGCCCGGGAAGCTTCCGCAATCCGGCTTCGCATGTTCAGCTCGAACACGAGCGCTTCAGGAGAACTGTAACGGTAGACGACCGGACTTCCCAGCTTTTTGCGCAGCATGCTTCTTTCCAGATCGGACTGAGCAAGCCGGACGATCTGTTGTTCGCTCAGCCCGGGAACGATAATCATGAACACGCACCTCCATCTTGAAGTTCGGCATATAGGTTATTGTACGTGCGCGTCACGATTTGGTGCAGTAATTCGGCATTGCGATTGGCATTGCGATTTGGTACTGCGACTCGGTGCTGCGTCTTGATGCAACTTTTGGTGCACCGATTGGTGCAGCGGTTTGGCCAGGCCGTCACGCAACCGTGCCGAGCATCTCCCGGATAACCGGCTCCAGGCCGTCCGCCATTTGCATCAACCCGAGATCGGTCGGATGAATGCCGTCAACAGTGCAGTCCTGGCCATGACGGCGCAATAGCGTTTCCCCGTCGAAAAAGCGGATATGGGCATCGCCGGCTTCCCGCAGCGACCGGACCAGCTCGATTTGCATCGCTTTGCGTTTTTGCTGCATCTCTCTTGCCTTATCGTCAAACAACTGGTTGGCGAACAGGATGCGGGAAAGCACCAGAATCGGCACTTCGGGATGAGCTTCCCGGTAAATCCGGATAAACTGCGGCAACGTTTCCGCATAGAGCTCCGGCGATACGCTGTTCGCTTCGTAGTCAAGCACGAGACAGGCCGGATCGGAAATAGCCGCGATATTGCGGGCCACTTCGGGCTCGCCTTTGCCGCTCCCCGAAAAGCCCAGATTGATGAACTCCATATTGATCCGCCGGCTCAGCACGTTGGTATAGCACATGCCCGGACGGGAAGCGCATGCCCCTTGCGTAATGGACGTGCCGTACACAATGATTTTGCCGCTGCGGTCATAAGCGGGAGGCGCCTCGATCGCAGCTTCCGGCGCGAGGCCCACCGCCACCTCCTCCACGCCCTGGTACAGCGGGAAATTCAGCACAATCGTACGCATCTTGCCGGACCCGTTCTCGATCAGCACCGCTTCATATTCCGCCTCGTCGGCGCCGAATCTCGCCGTGCTCCGGTAATGGAGGGCGCCTTCCGCTTCCTCGTAGCAATCGAAGCCGGACTGACCCGTGGCGGGCATATGATACATGTCGGACGGTCCCGCAAGGCGAACGCGGATCGCCAGCCGGGAAGAATCGGTGCGGAACCGGATTTGCCCGCCGGCGGTATGGCGGGCCAGATAATCGACCGCCTCCGGCAGCGGATACGGCGGCATGACGGGGAATCGCCGATAGATGCCCTCCTCATGCAGCCAGGCAAAGCCGGCGACCGCGATAGGCGGCCGCAGCGGATCGTGCCAGGACCAGTCGGCTGCGCCCAAGCTCATGTCCCAAACCTCCCCATTCTCGGAATGATCGTGAAAAACGTGCGCAAGGGCCGGTCCGTTCGTTATTGCCGAATCGTCTTGAAGCCGTACTGGAAGTCCCACGGGCGGACGAACTTCGCGTCGCCCGGCAAGTAGATGGTGACCAGGCCGCGGCGGCCGCGGTCGCTGCGGTTCGGAAAGCTGCGATGGATCGTCAAGGAATGATGGAACATCGCCGATCCCGCTTTCAGTTCGACCGGGACTTCCCGGCTGGAATCGACATCCTCTTCCGCCAGCCCGTATTTTTGGTTACCGCCGAACTCCCGGTGCGGAACGAGCGACCGGTGCGTGCCCGGAATCATATGGACGCAACCGTTCTCGACCGTCGCATCGTCAAGCGCCACCCAGCAGCTGATCATGTTGTAAGGCTCGACCTGCGTCCAGTAAGCGTGATCCTGATGGAAAGGCACTTCGCTGCCGTGATGGGCGGGCTTGACAAACATTTGGTCGGTATACAGCTTGATATGCCGGCCGAGCAGCGATTCCACCACATCGACGATTTCCGGACGGGTCGCATGGTTCCAGAAATACGAATGATTATGGCACAGATGAAAAGCGACGCGAATTTTTTCCCGTCTCGGTATGTCGTCTTTCCCGATCGTTCCCGGTTCGAATTGAAGCTCGAAATCGTCGCGGCCCGTGTCCGCATCCGGCTTCAGGCGGCCGTCCAGAACGCCATCGGTCATTTGCCGGAGTTCTTCCAGCTGCTCCGGACTCAGCAGATCCGGCACGACCAAAAAACCGTTTTCATGAAAGCTGCTAACTTGTTCTGGCGTCAATTTCATCTCGATCGATCCCTCCATCTTTCATATCTCCTCCTTTATTATAAAAGAAATTAACTACCTAAAATATATAAAATGACGAAATTTTTTTCTTTTTTATGAACTTTCGTTTCGCCGAAATGACGAACCGGCGCGCACCGCTTCAGCGATGCGCGCCGGTTCTCCGGTTCTCCATATGAAACCTAGCGGGTTAGCTCCGCATACCGGCCGAGCTCCCGCCGCACCTCTGCCGCCGTATCCAGCGCCAGCAAATGGTTAGCGAGCGCCCGGCAATCTTGGCTGTCGAGCCGCGCGAGCGCCTGCTTCACTTTGACGATAGAGCCCGCTTCCATGCTCCACTCGTCAAGTCCGAGCCCGACGAGCAGCGGAGCGGCGAGCGGATCGCCGGCCATTCCGCCGCACATGCCGACCCATTTGCCTTCGCGGTGCGCGGCTTCGATGACATGCCGGATCAGGTGAAGGACGGCCGGATGAAAATAATCGTATAAATAGGCGACCTTCTCGTTCATCCGGTCTACCGCGAGCGTATATTGGACAAGATCGTTCGTTCCGATGCTGAAGAAGTCGACCTCTTTGGCGAACGAGCCGGCGAGAAGAGCGGCCGAAGGAATTTCCACCATCATGCCGATTTCCACCGAGCCGGATACGGGAATGCCTTCTCGAATAAGCTCGTCCCGGACTTCCAGGCTGATCGCTTTCGCCTGCCGCCATTCGTCCAGACCGGAAATCATCGGGAACATGATTTTCACGTTGCCGTAACGGCTGGCGCGCCATATCGCACGAAGCTGGACGCGCAGCAGCTCGCGGCGGTCGAGACCGATGCGGATCGCGCGGTAGCCGAGAAAAGGATTCTCTTCCTTCGGCAGCTCCAGATACGGAAGCGCCTTGTCCCCCCCGATGTCCAGCGTACGAATGACGACGGGACGGCCGGCCATCCGTTCCGCCACTTCCCGGTAAGCCGCGAATTGCCGGTCCTCGTCCGGCAGCCGGTCCGCATCCATGTACAAAAATTCGGTCCGGTACAAGCCTATCCCGTCCGCATTCTGCCCGGCGGCTTCCGCCGCTTCCCGGACCGTGCCGATATTGGCGGCCAGCTCCACGCGCAGCCCGTCCTTCGTCTCCGCCGGCCGGTCGCGGAATCGTTCGAGCGCGCTCCGCTCGTCCCGCTCGCGCTGCTGGCGGAGCTTGTACGCTTCGATCGTCTCCGGGTCGGGGCGGCGAATGCAGAGCCCTTCCCCGCCGTCGACGATCAGCAGCTCGCCGTCGGCGATATCGCGCACGGCGTCTCCCGCGCCGACGACAGCCGCAATGCCGAGCGAACGGGCGATGATGGAGGTGTGCGACGTCCGGCCGCCCATCCGGGTGACGAGCGCCTGCACGTACCGCCGGTCAAGCTGCACGGTATCGGAAGGGGCGAGATCGTCGGCGACGACGATGACTTCCTCCCGCAAGCCGGCGAGACTCGTCCTCTCTTCTCCCCGCAGATGCGCAAGCAGCCGCCTGCCAAGATCGCGGATGTCGGCCGCCCGTTCGCGCATATATTCGTTATCCATCGCTTCGAATCGTCCGGCGAAATGCTCGGTCACCGAGCGAACGGCGTACTCGGCGGCGAATCTCTCCTCCCTGATCCGCTTCTCGATCTGCGGGAAGTAGGCCGGATCGGACAGCATCCGCGCCTGGCCGGCGAGAATGCCGGCCTGCTTCTCCCCAAGCGTCCGCTTCGCCTGCTCCGCCAGCTCCGTCAGCTCCGCTTCGCTGCGCGCTTTCGCCTGGCCGAGACGGGCGAGCTCCGCTTCCGTTGCCGCGGCGGATACCGTTTCGCGGACCGCGTCCGGCCGCGTCTCGGAAGCCAGTACGAACGCTTTCGCGATTCGGATTCCTTCCGATACGCCGATGCCTTGTATGCGCTGTTCCGCCATCACGCTTCACCGAACTTGCTTTCGATCAGCTCCGCGAGCGCTTCGACCGCCTGCTTCTCGTCCGGGCCTTCCGCCTCGATCGTGATGCTCGCTCCCTTGGCAAGACCGAGCGTCATCAGCTCCAGCATGCTTTTGGCGTCCGCTTCTTCGCCGCTCGCGTTTCTCACCTTGACCGCCGATTCGAATTCGCTTGCTTTGTCGACGAACAATTGCGCGGGACGGACATGAAATCCTTGTTCGTTCTGTATGATCAATTCTCTTGTTGTCATCATTGCTCCTCCTTACCTGTTAAAGCGGTACCCGGTCCCGATAGCGTTCGATCAGCGCCCGGTTATGCTCGTCGGCGCCGTCGATATTGCCGCTTAGAAAGACGGGGGGCTCGTAACCCCGCTCGGCCATAACGGCGATCGCCTGCGCCAGGATGGCATTGAGAACGGCCGCGCCGATCACGGTGGACGTCGGCGTAAACGGGATCGGCACGCCGGGATGGGTCAGCACCGCATCTCCCGCGACCGCGCCGTTGTCAATGGCCAGATCGACGGCCTCGTACAGATGCTTGCCGCTCTCGTGCCGGGACGGCTGGCTTTGCGAATACGCCAGCGAGGTGATGCCGATCGTGAACGCGCCTTTCCGCTTGGCGATAAGGGCGGCGTCGATCGGCACCGGATTGCGGCCGGAAGTGGACAGCACGAACATCACTTCGCCGGGACGGATATCCTGATCGTTCATGAACGTCTCCGCAAGTCCGTTCTGCCGTTCCAGCTCCGAGGAGCGGACCGCGCCTTCGTGAAGCATCAGCTTCTCGACGAAAATCGGGCGGATCGGAACGAGTCCTCCGGCGCGGTAAAACACTTCTTCGGTCAAAATATGCGAATGTCCGCAGCCGAAGAAATGAATGACGCCGCCGTTCATAATCGCTTCCGCCGTTTTCGCGGCCGCTTCGCCGACCGCTTCCGCCTGCCGTTTTTCAATCTCGTCCAACATTTGACGAATATGCCGGAAATAAGTGTGCAGCAACCGTATCACTTCTCCTTGCCGGTATGAATCCGTTGTTTGGCTTCCTGAATCATCGTCGTCATCGCGGCCAGCGTCGCTTCGATGATCCGCTCGCCTTTCTCCTTCGCGGCCAGCGTCGCATCCCCCAGCACGGCCGTCTGCGTGAACGTCTCCCACGGGGTCGGCGTGCAGTCGGCCTCCAGGCCGATCTCCGGAGGATCGCTGATCGCTCTCGACATATCCACATGTTCCTCCGCCAAATACAGCATATACGACGTTTCCAGCTCGCACGCGTGAAAATAGGAAGAGTGCGAAGAGGGCGATTCCCGCACCTCGTTAATCGCTTCTTTCGCCCCCGGGTAAAAGAAATAGTAGACTTTGAGCTCCGGATAATCCCGGTACAACAGTCGGGCCGCTTCCTTCAAGGCGACCGCGTTGCCGAGATGCCCGTTCAGCATGACAAAAATGCGGAAGCCTTGCCGGACAAGGCTTTCCCCGATGTCGTAAAGCATCCGGACCAGCGCTTCGTTCGAAACGTTAATGCTGCCCGGAAAGTTTTGCAGGCTCCATACCTGGCCGTACGGAAGGGTAGGCAGGACGAAGCTGTCCGTCCGTTCCGCCAGCCGGCGGGCGAGCCGTTCGGCAAGCAGGTTGTCCGTACCGAGCGGAAGATGCGGGCCGTGCGCCTCGACGGCGCCGATCGGCAAAATCGCGCACGGCATCCGTTCGATTTTGGCCGCGATATCGAATGAATTTTCGTCTTGAAAAATCATGCTTCCCGCTCCTTTACCGTTTGAAAGCGAAGCAATTGGCCGGATTCGTCACGAAAAATTTCTCGATCAGCTTGCGTCCGTCAAACCCGGCCCGATCGGCCTCGTCCACAAATCGCGGCACCCACTTGGCGATAATATATTCCAGCCCGAGACCGTAATCGTAATGCTTGTAATACGTTTTGCGGGCCGTATCCCCGCTAATCAGAATCTGGTCCTCATAGCCTTTGCGGACCAGCTCCAAAATGAGGTGGATACGCGTGCTTTCGGGCGCGTACTTGATTTTGCCGATGCCGTCGAAGGATAAATAGGCGCCGGTTTTCGCGATCTGCTCGTGATAATACGGGTCCGGATTGCGGTCCATATGCCCAAGGCTGAGGAAGCTCAGATCGACGTTCTCGCTCCGGAGCAGCTCGATTTGCTCCAGAGCCATCGTCCCCGCTTCCGTATGGGAATGAATCGGCGCTTTCGTCTCGTGGTGCGCGCGGGCGACGGCGCGCAGCGTCTTCTCCTCCAGCGGCGTAATCCGGTTGTAGCCGGTGCCGAATTTGACCTGTCCGGCTCTGAACGGCGTGCCCTCCAGCCCTTCCTCCACTTCGCGGATGACGAAATCGGCCAGTTCGTTGACGCTTTTCGCCTCGATCCATTCGTAATACGTGTTGTAGTTGCCGATCAGCGGCTTCAGCTCTTCCTTAACCTTGGCATTCCACAGAAAGCTCTTGTTGAAGCCGGCTGTGCCGACGATGCGGACGCCGGTCTCCTTCATAATGCGATGAACCGCCGGCACGTCGCGCCCGTAATCGATCGCCGTCGCGTCGACGATCGCCTGCCCGCCATGCCGCTTGAAATCGAGAACGTCCCGTTTCGATTTCTCCGGGTCGTCCAGCAGCAGATCATCTTCCCCGCGTTCCGCCCAGTAGGCCGGCCGGCATACGATATGCTCGTGGGAATACGTAAAGCCAAGCTGCTCTTTGGGAATGTCGGCATCAAGCGTCCGAATAAAACTCATCGATCGTCCCTCCCATATCTTGATGATTGGCGTTCGTCGGCCAGGACGTTCAGAACAGCAATTGCGCCAGGAAGCGCAGAATCGGACCGATGATGAACATGTCGGAATCGGCCGCCCACATCGCCGTATCCGGCACCGTCGACGAAATGAGGAAGCGCACCATAATGTACTGGCCCCATGCGACGACGGTGGCGGTCAGAAAACCGCCGATCAATGCGCCGCGCACGCCGCCGGTCGCGTTGCCGAACACCCCGGCCGTAGCGCCGTGGAAGAACAGCACGATCATCGTCGGCACGAAGATATAGGCAACGGTGTTGCCCAGCACGACCAGCCAGATCAGCGCGCCGGCAAAAGCGCCGATAAACCCGAGAATAACCGCGTTAGGCGCGTACGGAAATACGACCGGGCAATCGAGCGCCGGCTTCGCGCCGGGCACGATCTTCGTTGCAATCCCGTTGAAAGCGGGAACCAGCTCGCCGATGAACATCCGCACCCCCATCAGCACGATGGCGATGCCTCCGGCGAAAGTAAGCGATTGGATGATGGCGTATATGATGAAATTTTGCTCTCCCGCCTTGGCGATCAGCTCCTGGGCGCCGGGCGTGCCTTTCGTCACGATGACCAGCGCGCCGACCAGAAACAGAACGCCCATGCTGAGCGCCGTAATGACATTGGAATCGCGAAGAAATTCCAGTCCTTTGGGTACTTTGATTTTTTCCGCGTCGTTGTTTTTGTTGCCGAGCCACTTGCCAAACAGCGCGCCGAGCAGCGCGACCGAAGCGGAAGTATGGCCGAGCGCGATGTTGTCGTTGCCGGTAATTTGGCGCATGAACGGCTGCGTCAAAGCCGGCTGCAGCGTCCAGTACAGGCCGAGAATGACCGCGATGAACGCAACCAGCTTCCACTGCGCCACATCCCCCGCCGCATGCACGACGATACCGGCAAAAATGGTAGCCGTCCAGAACATCATGTGCCCGGTCAAATAGATATATTTAAACTTCGTAAACCGGGCCAGCAGCACGTTGAGGAGAAAGCCGACGAGCATGGCGAGCGTAACGGCGCTGCCGTATTTTCCATTAAAGGCGTCCTGGCCGAGAAATTGCCCCAGCGATTCGGCCTCGAGGCCGAATACTTCCTTCCACATCGGCTCGAACACGTTCAAAGCGTTGACGATGACGTTCGCGCCGGCGCCGATAATCAGAAAACCGATCACCGCTTTGAACGTTCCGCTGACGACCTGACTGACCGTTTTTTTCTGCAGGAGCAGCCCGATCAGCACGATAAAGCCGAGCAAAATGGCGGGCGTTCCGAATATATTCGTGGCAATCCAGAATAAAGCGTCCATTGGACAATCCCCCCTATTCGGTTATAGAACTATAGAACGGCTTTCAACTTTTCTTTAATCTCGTTCAGGTCGAAATAATTGTTGACGATGACGATTTGGGCCGAATGCCCTTGCAGGGTTTGCGCCAGTTCGTTGCTCGTGACGATATAATCCGCCGGCATGGACGAAGCCGTCGAAACGTCGGTATGCTCGACGTCCGCCTGCACGCCCATCTCCTTCAAAACGTTTTCCACATTCATTCGCAAAATGAGACTCGTTCCTTGACCTAATCCGCATACGCACAACACTTTCATCGCCATTACCTCCCGTTTTGGATTTGATTTCAAGCTTTTGCCAGCAAGGCCTCTATGTCGCCGGCGGTTGCGGCTTCTTTCATCGCCTGCACGTTCGCCGGGTCATTGAGCAATGTCGTCAGTTTGCGCAGCAGCGCAATATGATCCGCGCTGGACGACGATCCGAGCGCGAAGACGAGCTCGACCGGGTCGTTGTGGGCATGGCCGAACGGTACCGGACGGCGGAGCCGAACGAAGGAGACGGACGCCTCGTTCACCCCGTCCTCCGCTTTCGCATGAGGCAGCGCGATATGGGGAGCGAGGACGAAATAAGGCCCTTTCTCCCGATAAGCGGCCACCATCGCCTCCACGTACCGGTTGTCCGCCGTTCCGCCGTTCACCAGCAGGCGGCCGGCCAGCCGGATCGCCTCCTCCGCGTCCTTCGCCTCGGCATCCAGCGATATCAAGTCTTGTTCCAAAAAACGCATCCTATCATCCTCCTCAACTCGGGCTTAGACAGAGGTCGAATATTGTTCGATTATCCGGACGATTGGGTCCGGAGCAGTCGCCTGGGCAAGCCGTTCACGGTTTCGTTCCTCGCGGAACATCTCCGTCAGCTGCGCCAAAGCTCTCAGATGCGACTCACCGTCCACGCTCGCGATGACGAACAAAAGCCGTACCCGATGCCGCGGTTCGGAGCCGAAGTCGATGCCTCGGGCCGAGGTCAGCAGCGCCATCGCGCTTCGGACAACGCCGTCTTCCGGCCTGGCATGGGCGATCGCAATACCCGGCCCGATCACAATATAGGGTCCGTGGCGTTCGACTTTATCGATCATCGCCTGCACATACCGCCGGACGATGCTGCCGTCGTTCAGCAGCGGTTCCGCGGCGAGCCGGATCGCGGCCCGCCAATCCTCCGCTTCGCCCTGAAGCGTCATGCGGTCCGGCGTCAGCAGCTCTTTGAGCGACGGCTTCCGGTCTTCCACTCTCCCGCCTCGGGCCGCCGCCAAATATCGCCGGACATCTTCGAGCAGCCGCCCTTCGTTTCGAACGACCGCATGCTTCTTCACCAGCTCGACGATGGCCTGCGCGGAAGGACCGGGCCCTTCCCCCGCTCCGCCATCCAGATGCGGAAGGAGCCGGTTCAGCAGGCTGGCTTTCTCCGCATCGCTCATAATGGCGTTGACGGTAAAGACGGGAACTTCGCTGTTCGGCAGCGGCACGGTGGAAAAGATGAAATCGACCTTGCCTGTAAAATGCTCGTAATCCCTTAAGGACAGAACGGCCGTAATATCGATGGCCGGAAACAATTGCTCAAGCTGGATTTTCAGCATGCGCGAGGCGGATACGCCGTTGACGCAAACGATCGCCGCCGACTTGCGCCGGACCGGCTTGACCTGCTCCCTGCGCAGCCAGCCGCCGAAGTGCATCGCCATATACGCCAATTCGTCGTCGCCGATCGGTTTGCCCAGCAACTCCTCCAGCGGCAGCGCCGATTTTTTCGTCAATTCGAACACTTCGGGATATTTCTCCATAATCGAGGCCGTAAGCGGGTTCTCGGTCTTGAGATTGTATTTGATCCGGTAATACGCGGATTTCACATGGAGAAACAGCTGCTTCTCCAAAGCTTCGCGATGCTGGAAATAAACACAGCCGAGACGTTCGAACATATCGATCATCCGGCCGGTCGCCTCGCGGAGACGCGCGGTTTCCTGATCGTCGGATTCCCGCTCCAGCCTGTTCACCTTGGCAGCCAGCAAATGAACCGTCATATAGCAAATCTCGTCCTCCGGAAACGGCACGCCGAACAGCTTTTCGAGCTCCTGCGCGATTTTGACCGCGGCCTGGAATTGCGGTGTCTTGCGCAGCGCCCGCTTCTCCTCCTCGTCCATCGTCACCCGCTTCCCTTGAGCCAGCCGGTCTGCGGACAGCAGCAGCAGGGCGGCAAGATGAACAATGGTTTCGTCGGCCAGCTCCATGCCGATCGCCCGTTCACCGGAAGCGATCATGTCATAGACGGAAGACAGCCGGTCTTCCCCTAAATGCGGAAAATGCGAGCGGTACAGATTGGCCCCGACCAACCCCCGCATCCGGGATACGAACTGTTTCCAGCTCATATGGGTCAGCAGCGCGGAAAGCATATGAGAGAGCGCCGTTCGCTTATCCTTCTCGTTCCCCCGCACTTCGTAGCCGTCTTTGCGATGAAACGCAATGTCGAGGCCGAAAGCGGCGAGCTCGGTCCGCAGCTGCTGCAGCGTGGCAAGAACGGTTCCGCGGCTGACCTGGAGCAATTGCTCCATATCGTGCAGAAACATCGGCTTCGTCCGATGGATCAGATGCAAGCCGAGCCAGGCCACCCGTTCGTCCCGGGACAAATAATATTGGGAGACTCGGGCGTTTCCCGCTTTGGCGGGCAGCTGCGAACGGGTCTCCTCCGGCAGCCGAAAGCCCGCTCCGCGCACCCGCTCGACGGGAGCCATGCCGTTAAACCGCAGCCAGCCGTCGATTTTATCCATATCGTAATAAACAGTCCGTTTCGAAATGTGAAACGCACCCATCAACTCCCGCACCGAAACGTAATCCTGCTTTTCCTGCAAATAAGCGAGCATGGAAGCGCTTCTTTCATCCAGCAAGGACAAGCCCTCCCAACCTTGTGCGACTCTCTCTTGTCAGCTATTGTACTTAACGATATTAAAATAAAACAGCGCAATTATTGTCCGTGTTATTGTGCAAAATTATACGGATAGGCGATAGATTCGCGGCTTCTCCAAAACGGGTTTGCCAAAGACGGGCCGGTTGTGGTACACTCGTATGCAAACGAATGGAACGGAGGGTTACGTGTGATAGATTCTATCCGGATCAGATCTTTGCGCGGCTAATTGTATGACGCCAAAGGCTCTGCCTGTGCGCAGAGGATTCGGGATAGGTCTGTCCATTTTTTCACGTACCCGTTACGTCAAACGTTGAGCATTCGGCTGCCGACATCGGTTGCGATCGGTCGTACCTTGTGTGCGATCTGTCGTTCCCGACATCGGTTGCGATCGGTCGTACCCCGCGTGCGATCTGTCGTTCCCGGCATCGGTTGCGATCGGTCGTACCTTGTATGCGATCTGTCGTTTCCGGCATGCAGCTGCTTTGTTCGCGTTTTCCATGGATAGCTATTTCTGCATCCTCTACCCGTTTTCACGGATGACACAGGCGGCCGGCCTGTGTTTTTTTATTGCTTTTTTTTGGAACGGAGGATGATCTCAATATGAAACAACAACAGCAACAAGCGGTCATTGTCGGCGTTCACCTGCCGGAACGCACCGATTTTGCCTCCTCCATGGAGGAGTTGCGCAGCCTGGCCGAAGCATGCCAGGTGGAAGTGGTTGACGAGCTGAGCCAGAAGGCCGTTCGTATCAACCCTTCCCATTATATCGGCGCCGGCAAGCTCCAGGAGCTCGCCGCGCTGCTGGAAGCGTACGAAGAGGCGTTCGTCATCTTCAACGACGAGCTGTCTCCTTCCCAGATTCGCAATCTGGAAGCGGCGCTCAAGCGAAAGGTGATCGACCGCACCATGCTCATTCTCGATATTTTCGCGGAACGGGCGAAGACGAGAGAAGCCCAGCTGCAAGTGGAAGTCGCCCAGCTGCAATATATGCTTCCCCGCCTGGTCGGGCTGCGCGCGTCGCTCGGCCGGCAAGGCGGCGGAGCCGGGCTCCGCAACAGAGGAGCCGGCGAGACGAAGCTCGAGCTTGACCGCCGCCGCATCGAAGAACGGATCGCCGCACTGCAGAACGAGCTCGAGAAGCTGGTCGCGCGCCGGCAGGTCCAGCGGAAGCAGCGCCGCAAGAACGACATACCTGTCGTCTGTCTCGTCGGATATACGAATACCGGCAAGTCGAGCCTGATGAACGCGCTCGTCGAGCGGTACAATCCGCAACCGGAGAAGCAGGTGCTGGCCCGCGACATGCTGTTCGCCACGCTGGAGACGTCGGTGCGCAGCATCGAGCTGCCCGACCGCAAATCGTTCCTGCTGACGGACACCGTCGGCTTTGTCAGCGGTTTGCCCCATCATCTGGTCAAAGCGTTCCGCTCGACGCTGGAGGAAGTGGCCGAAGCCGACCTGCTCATACACTTCGTCGATTTTTCCAATCCCGATCATGAGAAGCAGATCGAAGTGACCAACGACACGCTCCGGGATCTTGGCGCGGATCACATTCCGATGATTTATGCCTTTAACAAGCTGGACATCACGGAACATCCGTACCCGCAAGTGCAGGACGGCTCCGTATACCTGTCCGTCCGGGAGCGGAAAGGGATCGACGAGCTGGTCGGCATGATACGCGAACAGATATTCAGCAGCTATGTACAGCGCGAAATCGTCATTCCGTACGATCAGGCGCGGCTGGTCGCGTATTTCAACGAGCACGCTCATGTGCAGGAAACGAGCTACGAACCGGAAGGAACGCGGCTGCGGCTCGAATGCAAAGCCGCGGACTACGAGAAATACCGCGCTCATTTTATCGAGCTGTAAGCCCGTTACCCGGGCATCGCCTAATCGCCTAATCGTTTGTTTCGTCGAACGGTTGGGCCATATCCCGATCGTTCGTTTCATCGAACGGTTAGACCGTATCCCGATCGTTCGTTTCATCGAACGGTTAGACCGTATCTCGATCGTTCGTTTCGTCGAACGGTTAGGCCATATCCCGGCTTTCAGCCGAACGGAGGGTTACGTATGGTAGACCAAAAAATCCGAGTACGCATGCTTTGCGCCAACTGAATAGCGCTTAAAGCTCTGCCTGTGTGCAGAGGACTCGGATTTGGTCTGCCTTTTTACGCCTATGCGAAAATACCGCTAGGATAGCCTTTGGCGTGCAATGACGCATGCCTGAGCGGATTGGGTTGAGCCGAAATGACGGTTCGAGAGGCCGGGCGCGCGGCGGTTAGATGCCGTCCGTCCGGAAGGAGCGTTCGTCTCCAAGAAGCGTTGGCGGTGCCGGAGCGAGACAAGCTCCACGGACAACATTTTTTGCGGGACCGCGAGCTCATTCTCGAAATGATCGGCATCGCCGGCATCCGAACGACCGATACCGTCGTCGATATCGGGGCCGGAGCCGGGGCGATTACGCTCCTGCTGGCGAAGAAAGCCGGCAAGGTGCTGGCGGTCGAGAACGACCCCGTTTTGGCGGCAGCACTGCGCAGAAGAACCGGCGAGCTGCGCCATATTACAGTCGTCGAAAAAGATTTTGCCATAACGCGGCTCCCGCAAGAGCCTTTCTGCGTCGTGGCGAATATCCCTTTTTATATGACGACGGCCATCTTGACCCGGCTGCTCGATTCGCCGGCGGAAGCTTTTCAACGGGCGGTGCTGATCGTCGCGCACGGCGCGGCGAAAGGCTTTACCGCACGCCGTATTCGCAGCGCGCGGCTCTTGGCATGGAGAATGTGGTTCGACATCAAGCTGGCCAAAGTCGTCCCGCGGCACCGCTTCTCGCCCCCGCCGAGCGTGGACGCGGCGCTGCTTCATATCCGGCGCAAAAGCAGCCCGCCCGTGCCGCTGCAACACCGCACCCGCTTCATCGCGCTGGCGGAGTACGGGCTGCGGTATCCCGATCTGCCGATTCACGAAGCGCTGAAAGGCATCTATACGCCGCCGCAGCTGAAGCAGCTGTTGAGAGCGGTCGGCGCTAATCGGAACGATCCGATCTGCCGGCTGAATGAACGGCAGTGGGGAATCGTCTTTCACACGATGCTCGCCCATGTGGAGCGGCACCGGTGGCCGGCAAGGCGGAAATAATACCGTGCAATGTGCGGCAGGGCTTCCCGACATTCCGGATCATTTCCGGGAAGCCCTGCTATTCGCTTTCCCCGATATCGATCGCTTTGAGCGCGAGCTGGACGAGCAGCTTCGTCTCCGGATCATCGAGCCGAAGACCGAGCTCGTTGCGGATTCGCTCCAGCCGGTAGCTGATCGTATTGTAGTGCACGAACATCCGCTCGGCCGTTTCCTTGGCGTTGCAATTGCAATGGATATAAGTGCGCAGCGTCGTCAACAGCGACCCCTGCTGTTTGCGGTCCATTTCCAGCAGCGGGGCGACATACATCCTGCTGAATTCCGCCAGTTCCTCGGATCCTTGCAGCCGGTACAGCAGCATATAGACACCAAGCTCGCGATACCGGACAATATTGTTCCCGAGCCGGCACACCCGCCTGATTTCGGCGACCCGTTTCGCATCGCGGTAGCTGTCCGGCACGCCATCCGTGCCGTCCGCCGTCCGGCCGAGACAAAGCGCCGCCCGTTTCCCCCGGAGTACGGACTGCAAAATCGACCAGGCCGCCTGCACGGCACCTTCTTCCTCCTCCCGGTCGTTGCCGCGGAACGTCAGAAGCACGACGAGCCCGCCCTCCAATACGGTCCATTTGATGCCGCCGCAGCCCCGCAATACGCTTTCCCCGTTCAGCCGCTTGGCCAACTCCTGCTGTTCTTTGGCATCGTTCGGACCGTCCTCCAGAGCGGCCGCCCCCGCGATATAGGAGGCATGCCGTTCGAGCGGCCATCCGCACGCTTCCGCCCGCAGGCGCAAATCGACGGACGATACGATCCGGCCGGTCATCCAGTCTTGCAGAAACTGATCGAAATATTTCATCTCGATTTTTTTCCGCGCCTGCATATTGCTGATTTCGAAGCCGAGCAGTCGGCCGGCCCAATTTACGGTGAGCGAATCGACGATGCCGTATCCGCCCCCTTCCTCGAATACAAGCAGCAAATACGGATGAAGCGGGTCGGCGGACACCGGCATCACCCGCACCCGGACGCTGCTGCCGGCAACCTGCAGCACGCTCGCTTCGCGGTCGCGCGCCGACCGCAGCGCATGCCAGCCGGCATCGTCGATCAGCCGGCAATACCGTTCCGCGTCAGGCGACGCGACAAGACGGTTCTCGGGATCGAGCAGGACGACGGGGTGATGAATCATCAGCTGCAAATGGTTCATAAAAGCGGGAAGCCCGTCCCCATGCAGCAGCATGCGGGACAGGCGTTGCACCCGTCCTTGCAGGACGGTCAGTTCTTTGGATTCCGACACGAGCACCCGCTCCATCACTTCCCTGACGACATCCGAAAACGCCGTCCCCGGAGGCAGCTCGATTAGCGGCATGCCGCAGCGGTCGGCCGCCCGGACGGCCGCTTCCGGCACGGCGTCGACGAACCGCTTCGTCTTGAGACCGAGAGCGACGACGCCTTTCTGCGCCAGCTCGGCGATCAGCGTCACCAGCGTATCCGGGTCGTCCTTGAACGGATAGCCGGTCGTCATCAGAAATTCGCCGGGGCGGACCCAATCGGCTACATCCGGCACCTCCATCACGTTGACCCGGCTGATCGTCTTCTCCAGCCCCGCTTCGCCGCCGAGAAGAATCGCTTCACGGAAATGGGGGATATCGAACAGATCCTTGACAGCCAGTCCTCCCCGCATGTCGTAATCCATCGCTACCATCCTTTCTATACCGGTCTGTTGCGGCGGAATCTATGCGCCGGGATGTCCGGTTCGAAGCGCTGCGATGAACGGCGCCGCCGGGGAAGTCCAGCCGAAAATGCCGCCCTGCTGCCGCACCATGCGAATCGCCGCCTCATGGTCCCGCGGATCGAATGCGGCCGTCGCATCCTCGAGCACAAGACAGCGGTATCCCCGGTCGTTGGCCTCCCGCAGCGTCGTATGGACGCACACATGGGTCGTTACGCCGCACAGGATCAGCGACTCGATCCGTCTCTCCTGCAGCACATCATGAAGCCCGGTCGCGTAAAATGCGCCTTTGCCCGGTTTGTCGATCACGATCTCGTCCGGCAGCGGCGCCAGTTCGGGAACGATCGCATGACCGCGCTCCCCGCGGATCAGGATGCGGCCCATCGGCCCCTCATCGCCGATGCCCGCGCCTTGCCGCCGGCTGCGTTCGAGCTTCGCCGGCGGACAGTCGGACAGATCGGGCAGATGCCCTTCCCTTGTATGCACGATCAGCAGCCCGGCCTCGCGCGCAGCTTCCAGCACATCGGCGATGACCGGAATGATCGCCCGCGCCGGCGAAATGTCATTGCCGAGCCGTTCGCCGAAGCCTCCCGGCGCGCAAAAGTCGTTCTGCATATCGATGATGACGAGCGCGGCTGCGCCTGCCCGCCATTCGTAAGGATAAGGCAGCGCCGCGCTCACCTGATACGTCGGAGCAAGCATGGAGCTCACTCTCCCTCCGCGGCGGGCGGACGGTCTGGCGGCATAGGCGCCGGCACCTGGGTCGTTCCGAAATAGCGGTTGCGCGGCGCCCCTTCTTCGACCGGAAGAAAAATGCTGATTTGCTCGGTCGGCGCCGTGTCATCGTTCACGACCGAATGGACGACGCCGGCCGGAACGTGGAAGGTGTCGCCCGCCTCGTACGACCGCCATTCGCCGTTGCACAGCAGCCGCACTTTTCCCGCCGTAATATGAATGATTTCCGCCACATCGTGATAATGGGGGAGAATGGCTCCGCCGACCCCGATTTTTTCCCACAGCACCGAGCTGGCGCGGACGCCAAGCGCATCCGCCTCGGCCGCCGAGACAATTTCCCTGTGGTACAGCGATACATGGTCCGGCATCAGCGACCAGTCCATCTCCGCCGCCCGTTTTACAATCGTTCGCGCATCCGTCATGTTGCCGCCGCCTCCCATGCCGTTATTTCGGAATATTCCCGATGACGCCTTCTACCAAATAATCCGTCGCTTCGAGTTCATCGAGCGTCGGCAGCTCGCCTTCCGCGATCCGGACGTTCCCCGTCTGATCTTTCACCGGACCGGCGAACGGATGGAGCGTGCCGTCAATCAGCGCCGCCTTCTTCTCCTCGACGAGCGCCTTCACGTCATCCGGCACATTCGCGCCGAAATTCGCCAGCTGCACGATGTCGTCCTTCAGCATGCCGCGATATTTGCCGTCATACTTGCTGCCCTTGAATTCGCCGTTCACCGCCACCTTCACCATATCGACGAACAGATCCGACCAGTTCCAGCTCGAGCCGGTCAGCCAGCCGTTCGGGGCCAGCTCCGAAGCGTCGGTATGGTAGCCGACCGACATGACGCCCCGGCGTTCGGCCGTTTCAATAATCGTCTTCGTGCAGTCCTGATGCTGGGTGATCACATCCACCCCGGCGTCGATCAGCGAGTTGGCCGCATTCGCCTGCTGCCCCGGATCGCACCAGCTGCCGGTAAAGACGACGGAGGTCGTCGCGTTCGGATTGACCGACCGCGCCCCGAGCTGGAACGCGTTCACATTAAGCAGCACCTGCGGAATCGGCACCGACACGACATAGCCAAGCTTGCCCGTTTTGCTCATTTTGCCCGCGGCAACGCCGGCCAGATAGATCGGCTCCCAGATCGTCCCGAAATAGGTGCCCAGATTTTCCGCCGTCTTCAATCCGCCCTGATGGAAAAACGCGACGTCCGGATGCCGTTTGGCGACGTTGAGCGCCGGATCGAGATGGCCGTAAGAGGTGGGGAAAATGATTTTGGCGCCGTCCCGGATCATCTGCTCCATCACCCGCTCGGCTTCGGCCGTCTCCGGCACATTCTCCGCCCGCAGCACCTTCAGATCGGGGTAAGCCTTCTCCACCGCCTCGCTGCCGATATAGGCCGCCTGGTTATAGCCGTGATCGTCTTTCGTGCCGACGAAAATAAAGCCGACCGCGGTTCCGCCCGTTCCCGGAGCGGCCGTCCCGCCGCTTGCGGACTCCGTGTCCGCGGCGCCGGGCGCCGAAGCCCCTCCTCCGCCGCCCGGCTGGCTGCACCCGGCCATGAGGACGGCAATCGTCAGCGCACAGGCTATCCATTGGTTCGCTTTTATCCATACTCTTCTCTTCATCTCGGTTTCCCTCCAGTTGGTCTCAACCCATACGATCCATACGATTTACACATGATTGCCTGAAATGATTGCCTGAAATCCGCCGTCTCCTCAACCGCCCGTATCCCCGGCCAGCACTTTGCCGAGCGCTTCCGGCGTTACGCTCTGCTTTCTCCGCTCGACGACGAGAAGCGCCGCCAGTGTCAGCAGGTACGGAACCATGAACAGGAAAAACGTCGATATCGGCCAGCCCATTTGCTGCACCGTCAGCTGCAGAGCCTGGGCGGCGCCGAACAGGTAAGCGCCGAGCATGGCGCGCGCCGGCTTCCACGAAGCGAAGATGACGAGCGCCACCGCGACGACGCCGCGCCCCTGGGTCATATTTTCAACCCAGCTGTGGGTGAAGGCGACGGACAGCTGCACGCCGCCGACGCCGGCGAGGCAACCGCCGGCCAGCACCGCCAAATAACGGACCAGCTTCGGATTGATCCCGCTTGCGAACAGCACTTCCTCCCGCTCGCCCGCCGCTCTCAGGATGACGCCGAGCCTTGTCCGGAACAGCGCGTACCATAGGCAGGGGACGAGCGCAATCGACAAATACGTCAGCGGATCGTGGTTAAACAGGATGCCGCCGACGAACGGGATATCGGAAAGCAGCGGGATGGGCACCGGATTGAACCCGACGATCCGCTGGCTGACGAACTCCCGCCCGAAAAACGACGTCAGCCCGATGGCAAAAAACATGATCGTCAAGCCGGCAGCAAGCTGATTGGCGCCGCATGTCAAGACCAGAAAAGCGTGTATCGCGGCGATCAACATACCGCAGAAGCCGCCCGCCAACACCCCCAGCCACGGATTGCCTGTCCATACCGTAACGGCAAATCCGCCAAGCGCTCCGGCCAGCATCGCCCCTTCGGTGCCGAGGTTGATGACGCCCGCCCGCTCCGATACGAGTTCCCCCTGGCTGGCCAGCATAACGGACGTTCCCGAGCGCAGAGCGCCGGTCAAAATATCGGCAATCATCCTTTACCCCTCCTTCTGCCTTCTGCTGCCAAGAATAAAGAACAGGACAAGGCCCATCAAAATATGAACGGAAGACGACGGCAATCCCGAGCCGATCTCCAGCGTATTGCCCGCGACACTGATCATGCCGAGCAGAAAGCCGGTTGCGATGAGCCGCACGGGATGGTTCCAGGCCATCATCGCCGCGAGAAATCCGAGGTAGCCGTAGTCGGCTCCCGTCTCGGGACGCAGCCGCCCTTCGATTCCCGCAATTTCGATCATGCCGGCTATTCCTGCCAGAACCCCGCCGGCGAGAAGCACCGCGACATACGTTCTGTTGATGTTGAATCCTGCCCGCTCCGCGGCCAGACGATTGCTGCCGAGCACGCGGATGCGGAAGCCGACGCGCGTCTTCGCCAGCACGAACCAGACGACCGCCGCGAATGCGATCGCAACCGCGAAGCCGATATGAAGCCTCGTCCCGTCCAAGATCGGCAACCGTAGCGCCGGCGATATTTCGGGCGAGAAGGGCCAGTTGAACGATTCGGGATCCTTCAGCAGCCCGTGAACGAAAAAGCTGACCGTGTAGGCCGCCACATAATTGAGCAGCAGGCTCGTAATCGTCTCGTTGAGCCGGCCGCTCACTTTGAGCGCCGCGGTGATGCCGGCCCATACCGCCCCGCCGAGCGCGCCGGCGAGCAGCATGAGCGGAATGCCGACCCAGGCGGACATCTGATCGAGATAGAATACGGCGAACCAGGTGGAGAACAGCGCGCCGATCGCAAGCTGCCCTTCGCCCCCGACATTGACGAGACCCGCTTTGGCGGGGAGCGCGGCGGCAAGGCCGGTTAGAATAATAGGCGTCGCTTTCAGCAGCACCTCGCCCAAACCGTACAGATCGCCGAAGGTTGACCGGATCATCGATACGTACAAGGTCCACGGATTGACGCCGTTCGCGAGCAGGAACAAGCCGTACAGGACGAACGGGGCAAGCAGGACGGCCGCCTGCACGCCAGCGGATCTGACGCGGCTCCGCCATATATCGGAAGCGCCTTGCAGCGGCAACGCAGCGGCTTGTTGTTTCATGCGGATTCTCCTTTCAGCATCCGTCGGCCGATTTGCGATATATCGGTTTCCGCGGGAAGATAGGGGCCGAGAAGCCGCTTGCCGGACAGTACGACGAGCCGGTCGGAAAGCTTGAACAGTTCGTCGAGATCTTCCGAGAACAGCAGAATGGCCGTTCCCTGTCTCGCCAGCTCGATCAGCTGCTGCTGAATCGTATGCGTCGTGCCGATATCAAGCCCCCGGCTCGGATAGCTGACGATCAGCACATCCGGTTTACGGATCAGCGCCCGGGAGAGCACCATACGCTGCACATTTCCGCCCGACAGCCGGTCTGCGCGCCGGCTCGCCTCGGCAAGCGCGAGCGCCTTCGCCTCCGCGCTGCTGTCCAGCGCTTTGCGAATATGGCTCCAATCGATTCCGACCCCTTTGGCGCGAAGCGGAATGCCGTCCAGCACCATATGCTCCAGAATCGAAAACCCCGGGACGACCGATTCCTTGATCGGGTCTTCGGACACAAAGCTGACGCCGGCTTCCATGAAAGCTTTCGGCCCTCCCTTGATCGGCTGTCCGCCTACGGTCAGCTTGCCGCCCGACAGCTTGCGGAGCCCGAACAGCACTTCCGCCAACTCGCGCTGCCCGCTGCCGGAAATGCCTGCCACGCCGGTAATTTCCCCTTTGCGCAGCGAAAGCCGAACGTTCTCCAGCACCGTCTCGCCGTGATCGCCGGCAATCGTGCCGTTCTCGACCTGCAGCAGGACAGGCGCTTCCCCTTCCCGACCGGACGGCGGCTTGGCCACAGGCTTGAGCGTCTTATCGCCCATCATCGCTTCGACAAGCGACCGGGCGTCGAATCCCCGCTCGCGGTCGGAAGTATAGACAATCCGGCCGCTCCGCAGCACGGTCACTTCATCCGCGCAAGCCATCACTTCGTTGATCTTGTGCGTAATGAGCAGAATGCCGTAACGATCCCGGCGCAGCAAATCGAGCATGCGGAGAAAGGCTTCGACCTCTTGCGGGACGAGCACGCTGGTCGGCTCGTCAAAAATAATGACACGCGTACCGGGAGCAAGCAGCACCTTCACAATTTCCAGCCGCTGGCGCTGTCCGAGATCGAGCTGCCAGACATACGCATCGGGGTCGATCGACAGACCGTATTTCGCCGATACTTCTTCGATGCGGGCAAGAAGCCTGCTTCTGTTCAGCCGCCAGCCTTTCTCCACGGCCAGCGCAATATTGTCAAGCACCGTAAGCGCCGGAACGAGGCGAAAATCCTGAAACACCATCCCGATGCCTTTCGCCCTCGCCCTAATCGGCGGATGCAGAGCGACCGGACCGCCGTCCATCTCGATCGTGCCTTCATCCGGCTCGTAGACGCCATAGAGCATCTTCATCAATGTACTCTTGCCGGCGCCGTTCTCGCCCAGAATGGCATGGATCGAACCGGGCTTCACCTCCAGGTCGATCCCCTGATTGGCGACCAGAGCGCCGAAACGCTTCGTCAGGCCCGTCGCTTTCAAGAGAGACGGTTGATAGGGATGTTCGCTGTCGTACGGCTTCATGTCTGATCCACCCCCCATTTGAGTTAAGTTTTCTAACTTTATAGATTAGTTATTATTACAAAACTAATTATAATACACTTTTCGAAGTTTTTCTTTATCGATTTTTGACATTTTTTCAGCCCTTGTTTTATCAATTGTCTATAAAACTAACACATATATAACATAAACTGAAATAACTCCATTGTCCCTGTCTGAGGCGGATACTGTTTCGCGGTGAAATATAGGCCAAAAGACACCAGGATGGCGGCCAGGGCCTTATCCGCTCGCGCTATTCCCGCCGGGCGGTAGCCCGACGCCCCCGCCACGCGGCCGGTTGCGGACCTGCAGGGCCTTATTCTCGCTCTATCCCCGCCAGGCGTCCGAATCGCGAACCCCAGGGCTTATTCACTCGCTCCAACCCCACCGGACGCCCGTTATTCGCTCGCGCCACCACTGCCGGGGCCATTTGCGGACCTCCGGGCCCTTATTCGCTCCAACCCCGCCTGCCTGATTACCAACCTCCAGGGCTTTATTTACCCGCGCCGTCACCGCCATGCGCGCTCGATTACGAACCTCCGGACTCCGGCCCCTTATTCACTCACGCCACCATCCCTGTGAACTGCCGCCGGTCCCGAAATTGCGCTTTACTCCGACTCCGCGGCGGCTGGCATCCGGAAGATAGAAGCCCAATAAAAGGACAAAGCTGCAAAAGTGCAACTTTTCCGGGCGTAAAATAACCAAACCGCGAAAATTACTGCGATAATGCAGTTTTTTTGATCCGTTTAAGCCAGACACGCGAAAATTTCCAAAAATTACTGTATTTTTGCAAGATTTCGCGCCATAGTCATCTATTCGGGCAAAAATTCCTGCACTTTCGCAGGATTTCGCCAAAGCAATCTAGCGGGAGACGGGACGCTGAAGGCGGGGCCACCAACAGACGGGCGACAATGACGGAAGGCAGGACACATCGACGAACCGAAGACGATTTGACGGAAGAAGATGGCGCAACAACGGACGGGAGAACGATTAGACGCAAGACGATGGCGCACCAACGGACGGGAGAACGATTAGACAGGTAAAAAGGAAGTGAATTTTATACTTTCTCTCATTACAAAATAAGACTATTCCCGCACCGGGAAATAGTCTTTGTTCCATCCAAACGCTATGTCGCCGCCCGCCATCCGCCGTAGCCGGTAATATCCTCCGCCTCGTTCTCCGCATACGCTTCGCAAATAAAGCCCGGAATTTCCGTCCCGTCCTGAAGCTCCACCTTGCCGATGCCGAGCGGCGCCGGAATGGCGGATACGAAAGGCCCGAACGACTCGGCAGGCATTTCCCAAACTTCGATCGCAATCGACGAACCGCCGCGCCATTGCTTGATCAGCCCCGGCTTCGCCGGCGTCGACGGCAGCCTGATCATCCGGTATTTGGCCGCCGTCCGGTCTTCGCGCACAAATCGCGCACCCAGCTCCCGCATCTGACTTTCAAGCGGATAACCGCGCATATGCAGACCGCATACCGCGACAAGCACGCCCGCCCGGGCGCCGCCGCTTTCGGTCGTCTCCGAACACGCCGGCACATCATTCGGTATATCCTCCGGCATATCGTTTCGCGCATCCCCCGATGCAGCCGGTACATTTCCGGTTATATCTCCCGATACAACAGCCGGTGCATCCACCGTTCTATCCCCCGCTACGGGGGCCGGTACCTTCCCGATTACATCCCCCGATACAGCAGCAGATACACTCCCGGTTATATCCCCTGACGCAGCAGCCGGTACATTCCCAGTTATATCCTCCACTGCGGCGTTCGGCACATCCCTCGAAGCTACTACTGTCCGATCTCCTCCGGATAAACGGCGTTCCAGACCGAACAGCAGACCTTCGTCCTCCGCCAGCGCGAACAGCGTAATACCGAAAGGCAACCCGTCCGCCGCCTCTCCTGCAGGCACGGCAAGCGCGCACAGATCGAGCAAATTGCAATGATTGGTGTAGCGGCCCATTTCGCTGTTCGTCTCGATCGGACTCTCCCGCACTTGTTCGCGCGACCACGTTCCTCCTGCCGTCGGCAGCACGAGCACCGCGCGTTCCAGCAGCTTGCGCGCTTCCAGCTTCATCTCCTGCAACTGATGCTGAACGCGGAATACGGAAGCGGCTCCATAACGCGCGGCCGCTCCGGACCTCAGCACCTGTTCCGTAACCGGCAACACGCTTCCGGGATGGTCGTCGATAAAACCTCCCAGGCTGGCCCACCGTTCCCCGACGTAAGGACCGTCGTACAGCATCGCAGCTGCCCGGGCGAACAGCCGGATGTCGACATATTCGATCTCGACGTTCAAATGTTTCAAGCGGTCGACCGCAGCCTCCCAGGCTTGGGCATACTCCACGGCGTACGGACCGTAAAAGCGCAACGGTTCCCCTGGCAAGCAGAGCTTGTGCGGCATCCGCGGCATCGGCGGCGCAACGCTTCGCGACCACGGATCGGCGGGGTCGGGCCCGCGCAGCACCCGGTCCACCTGCAGCGCCTCTTCCGCAGAATGCGCGAATACCGTAACGCAATCGAGACTGGCGCACGCCGGCACGACACCTTTGGTCGGCCAGGCGCCTATTGTCGGCTTGAAGCCGACAAGGCCGTTCAGCGCCGCCGGCACCCGCCCCGATCCGGCCGTATCCGTCCCGAGCGCGAATGCCGCCTGCCCGCGCGCCACCGCAACGGCGGAGCCGGAGCTCGAACCGCCGCTGATCAATTCGGGGCGCAGCGCATTATGGGTTTCGCCGTACGGGCTCCTCGTACCGACGAGTCCGGTAGCGAATTGATCCAGATTCGTCTTGCCGAGCGGGATGGCGCCCGCCTCGATCAGACGGGCGACTGCCGATGCATGCTCCGCCGGCACATACTGGAAATCGGGACAGCCTGCTGTCGTCGGCACCCCGGCCCAATCGATGTTGTCCTTGATCGCGAACGGAATGCCCCACAGCGGCGTCTTAGCGGGATCGAGTGCGGCAAGCCGCTCGATATACGGGCGTATCCGTTCCATGCGCGGCGGCGTAATCCAAATATTCATGTCCGCGTCGGCGACGGACCTTTCGATAATGCAGCCCACGACGTCTTCCGGCGTTATATTTCGGGCAAGATATCCCTTTCGGAGCGAATTTACGGTCAGCTTGCGCGGCACGAATCGTTTTCCCATATAAACGATTCACCCCCTTAATTGTTCTCCATCTGCCGCGCCAACGAACGAAGAGCCGGAATCACCTTCTCCGAATCGGATACGACTCCGAACACTCCGCCCTGCATCGTGACCATTTTCAGCGCGGCCAAATGGTTGTCCATGTCCGTGGCCCCCGTACAATCCTCGAGAATGAGACATTCGTACCCGCGGTCATTCGCCTCGCGCATCGTCGTGTGCACGCAGACGTCGGTCGTGATGCCGGTCAGGATCAAATTCCGGATGCCGCGCGTCCGCAAAATGAGATCGAGGTCGGTCGCATAGAAACTTCCTTTTCCGGGCTTATCGATAATGATTTCGCCCGGCAGCGGAGCGAGCTCCTCGATAATGTCCCATCCCGGCTCGCCCCGGACCAGAATTTTGCCCGCGGGACCTTCCGATCCGATTTCCGCTCCGATCTGCCTGCTGCGCCATCTCTTGTTCGCGGGCAGGTCCGACAGGTCCGGCCGATGGCCTTCACGGGTATGGATGATGGTGAAGCCCGGAATCGCCCGGGCCGCTTCAAGCAGACGTCCGATCGGCGCGATCGCCCGCCGGGTGAGCGAAATGTCGTATCCCATCCGGTCGACATATCCGCCTTTGCCGCAAAAATCCGTCTGCATGTCGATGACGAGCAAAGCCGTATTGTCGGCTCTGAAATCTCCGTCATAGGGGTACGGATACGGGTTCCCTGGAATAAACACGCATATCGCCTCTTTTCTTGTCACTTTTGTGTAAAGTATAGTCCCATATATGTTATATTATATAACGCCAAAGTGATTGGCGTCATTGTTCACGGATAACAGATCGAAACGGAAATTTTTATTTTTCATCCACAACTATGTCTTTTGACGACGAGCCCAGCTCGACATTTTGCTCGTGCGTGCGGTTTTAGCCAATAAGAAAAACGCCTGACGG